>JAOASV010000315.1 GCA_030158535.1 Sediminibacterium sp. | reverse complement strand
AAAGACACGCTATTATTTGCAAACCTTTGTAAAATAAGAATTACTGATTGGTTTTTCTTGAAAAAAAATGCAACCCTTAGTTATATTGGCATAGAAGACGCTGTTGTAAAAATCAACAGAAAAACAAAAACCTGGAATTACGAATTTATTACCAATTATTTTAAAAGTAGCGACACCAGCACTGCTACAAGCACCCATTACGATATCAAAAAAATAGATTTCAAATCGGTACGGTTTGAACAAAACGATCAGTGGACAGGAACTTACATGAAGGCGGGAGCCGTAAGCATAGTAGCAGATTGCAAGAAAATAAATACCGAAACAAATTTTATCACATTAGGGAACGTTAGCTTGGATCAGCCTTCTTTTGTAATGAAAGTGATACCGGCTTTACAACCTGCCAATAGTAAAGAGCCAGCTAACAAACCTGCTGCAGCTAGTGCAAGTCCGCTCAATATCAATGCAGACGAAATTACCATTAGTAAAGGAGCACTTGTCATTGATAGTGATTTTGAAAAACCGTATCCAAATTTTGACGGAACGCATCTTAATTTTAATAGTATCAACGCTACAATAAAAAATGCTTTTGTGTCTGAAAAAGAAATAAAAGCTTCTATAAAACTATCCGCAAAAGAAAGATCAGGGTTACTGGTAAAAAAAATAAATACCAATTTTACGTTCAACCAGAACATCATGGAGTTTGCCAATTTAGACCTTCAAACAAATAGGTCACGCATTGGTAATTACTATGCCATGAAGTTTACAAACTTTGAAAAAGACTTTAGCAACTATATCTCAAATGTGGTAATGGTGGCTAACATCAAAGAATCGGATGTTCACACAGATGATATTGCTTTTTTTGCGCCTGCCATGTCTATGTTTAAAACAAAGGCACAACTTTCAGGAAAATATCTAGGAACGGTTGCTGATTTTACAGTATCTAAGTTGCAATTAAGAACAGGAGGCAATAGCATTTTAACGGGCACATTTTCTATGAAGGGCCTACCGGAAATAGAAACAACACAAATTCAATTAAGGCAAGGGTTTGTACAAAGCAACTACAAAGACTTAGCACAGCTTATCCCTTCAATACAAAATATTCAAAGCCCAAGCTTTGCTAGCTTAGGCACCATTTTATACAAAGGTGATTTTAAGGGCACTGCGTTTGACTTTGTTACCAAAGGGGTATTTAGCACGGCACTGGGTGGCGTAACCACAGACATCAATTTAAAACTCCCACTTAAAGGCGAGCCAAGCTACAAAGGGCAACTAGAAACTGTTGCATTTAACCTTGGTAAATTCACTAACAATAACGACCTAGGCACCATAGATTTTAAAGGAAGTATCGAAGGCACTAGTTTTGATATAGAAAAATTAAAAACCAGTATTAGTGGAGACATCAGATCTATTCAATACAAAGATTATTACTACAAAAGCATTGTAACTAACGGCACTTTCCAGAAAAAATATTTTAGTGGTGATATCATCATCAATGACCCTAACTTAAACTTTACGAGCTCGGTAGAAATTAATTTCAATCAAAAAATACCGGCCTTTAATATTGTAGGTGACCTTGCCTACTCAAATTTAAAAGCCCTGAAACTCTATCCAAAGTTTATTGAAGTTACGGGACTATTGGATGCCAACTTTACAGGAAGCAACCTCGATAATTTTATAGGGAATGCTAAATTTTTAAACGCAAATATTAACGATTCAGCCACCAAGCTAAACTTTGATTCCTTATCGCTTCAGTCATTGCAAGTTGGAAATGCAAAACGTATCACCCTAAAAAGCAACGACTTTAATGCAAGCATCACCGGGCAGTTTAATGTGGCCGATTTACCAAAAAGCATTCAATCGTTTTTACACCACTACTACCCTAACTATATTGAGGCGCCTGGCAAACTTAGTGCAGATCAAAACTTTACCATTAAAGCAAACGCCAACTACATAGACCCCTACATTAGTTTATACAATAAAAACTGGAGTGGCTTTAATGATTTTTCGTTTGAAGGCAACATTAATACCAAAACCTATCAATTAAGCGCTAAGGCAAACATCCCTTACGGAAAAATTAACGACTATGCGATTACCGGAGCAAGCGTAGAGGCTAAAGGCGATATTAACAACCTAAGTTTATTAACCAACATTGACAATTTTGGTATTGGCGATAGTATTCATTTCCCAAACTCGATTATTTCAATAGATTCAAAAAATGATAAATCCAATGTACAAATAAAAACAAGTGCTTCTAGTAATTTAAATGACGCCAATTTAGAAGCAGAAGTATACACGCTTCAAGATGGACTTCGTATACAGTGGAAGCCTTCTAATTTCACCCTCAATAATAAAAAGTGGACACTTGAAAAAGAAGGTGAACTAGTACTTCGTAAAAACTTTGTGCATGCTAGCAATGTTAAATTTGTGCAAGGCACCCAAGAAATATTAATTCAAACCGAAGAAGAAGATGGCGGCAACACCAACCAATTAAATATTAAACTCAATAACCTGGTTATTGGAGATATTACAAACCTGGTTATCCAACAACCACGTTTTGAAGGTATTGCGAATGGAAATATTACTTTAAAAAACATCTTTTCTGATATAAAGGCTGACGCCAGAATAAATACCAGCCAGTTACGTGTAGATAACGACGCGGTAGGGCTTGTAAATATTACAGCAGGGTATGATGCAAAAACGGGCAACCTGCCATTTACGGTAGTGTCAGACAATAAAGATTATAAAATCCGTGCAAACGGCTTCTACAATCTAACAGACAGTATACAACAACCACTCTACACCAATATTGAACTGAGTGATACCCGAATTAATTTTGTTGAACAGTTTTTGACAGGCATATTTTCTGAAGTGGACGGTAAAGCAACCGGCCAATTAACCATCCAAGGAAACCCAACAAGTCCAACCCTATTAGGCGAAGTACTTGTCAAAAATGCAACCCTAAAAGTAGATTACACACAAGTAAATTATCAACTTGACAGCTTACGGGTTAAATTTTTAGAAGACGGTATAGACTTTGGGAAGTTTACAGTGCGGGACAAGTATAACAACAAAGCAAATGGCTCAGGTAAATTATATGAGAAGCAGTTTGAAAATATGGCTTTTGATTTTGACGTTACCACCAACAATTTGCTACTCATAGATACCAAGGCAAAAGACAATCCGCTTTTTTATGGTAAAGCACTTGGTAAAGCAAACTTTAGTTTTAAAGGACCATCCACCAATGCAAAAATTACGCTTGTAGCAGAATCTACAGACAGTTCTCATATAGTGCTGCCTAACGCAGTATCGAAAGAATCTGCAAGTGCCGATTTTATTACCTACAAAAAATATGGTACCGAAATACAAACCGAAAACAAAACATCAAATTTTAATTTACTTGTAGATCTAGACTTAACGGCAAATAATAAAGCAGAAATTGATGTAATACTTGACGACGTTTCTGGCGATATTATTAAAGCAAATGGAAGCGGAAGGCTCAAAATCAGATCCGGTACGACAGAGCCACTTACCATCAGGGGCCGTTACAATATCGATAAAGGAAATTATGATTTTAGCTTTCAGTCACTCATCAAAAAGCCATTTGAACTTATACCTAATAAAGGAAATTATATCGAATGGACTGGCGACCCTAATAAAGCCAATATCAAAATTGATGCACAGTATACCGCAGAGCAAGTAGCACTTTACGACCTTGTAGGTAATTTAAATATGAGTGGTGCTGTGAAAGGATATCGTGGACCAGTATATGTAGTTGCGCAGTTAAGAGATAAGCTAACTAAGCCTTCAATTAGTTTTAAATTAGATTTTCCACAAGGAAGCCCTATTAAAACAGACAATGAACTGGTTCAATATTTAACGAGGCTTGAACAAGACGACAATGAAATATTAAAACAGGTTTCATTTTTAATTGTTTTCAATTCTTTTGCCCCACCTACTATTGGCAATGGAGGAAATGGAAATGCCAATGCTAAGTTTGCAACGATTGGGGTAAACACACTCTCTCAAATTCTAACCAAAGAGATCAATAAAATGTTCTCCAACATGCTATATAAGCTAACTGGCGACAAGAGCTTACGCTTTGATGTTGGAACATCTTTGTATAGCAATACAGAGCTTTTAGGTGCCGCATCAGGTATCAACAGTAACGTAGCAAATGCAGGCATTAACAGATCTAGGGTAAATTTTAAAGTGGGCAAAAGCTTTTTTGAAGATAAAATTGTGGTGACTTTTGGTGGCGACTTAGATTTTAACTTAAGCAACTCTTCAAGTGTTAAAAACGGAAACTTACAATGGCTCCCCGATTTAAACATAGAATTTATACTTACACAGGATCGCAAATTAAGGGCCATTTTATTCAACAAAAACAGCCTTGATATAAGTGGATCCAGCTTTGGAAGACGCAACCGTTTTGGGGCTAGTATTTCTTATAGAAGAGATTTTGAAAGACTCTTTTAAAGCGCCTACAAAAGAGGTTGTGGAACTTTAGTACAACCATGCAGCCTGTACACTAAGAAATAACGAACAACAACACCACCCCTTATTTGATTAATTCTAACGGGAGTGTCAATCGTTTTAAAATAAGACCCATACGCAGCTACAACATCAAAAGGAACATTGGAGGGTACAATACAATACGCGTCTGCGCCCATTGTTAATGTAGGCCGCTCTTTATTTAACCAAGCAAACTTATGAATGTCTTGGAGTGACCCAAGGCCAATTAGAGCAAGTCCGGTTGTTCGCGCCGTATAAAATTCGAGGTGTCCTGCCGGAAACCATTTGCCCACGATAATAGAAGGTGCCTCTGACATAGTATGATTGACCTGATCCTTTTTGGCCAATGAATCAAATGCAACACTAAAATTTTTCCATCCAGATAAATCAAGTGTAGGACAGTACTCGCCTAAATTGTTTGATTGTTGACTACCAAAATTGCCCGGA
>JAOASV010000314.1:826-1151 GCA_030158535.1 Sediminibacterium sp. | reverse complement strand
TCTTTTTACAAACATGGTAATGTTAAGCAAGTTTTTATTAATATGAACGAAATGAGATTGAAAAAATCGAAAATTATCTATATTCAATGAACTTATGAAGCGTATCATTTTAATTACTTTTTCGATATTTTGTTTGTTGTGTACAAAGGCTCAAACCCTTGTTGTACTTGGCACTACACAAGATGCCGGTAAGCCTCAAATGGGGTGTCAAAAAAGTTGTTGCAAGCATGTAAAAGACCGGTTTTTTGTTTCGAGCCTTGGTGTTACAGATATAAAAAATAAAAAGAACTATTTGTTTGATGCTACACCAGATTTAACAGCCCAG
>JAOASV010000314.1:0-816 GCA_030158535.1 Sediminibacterium sp. | reverse complement strand
TGAACGCTTATCAAAAACAAATGGTGTTACAAGTATCGACGGGATTTTTTTAACCCATGCGCACAGTGGGCATTATACAGGTCTGATGTACGTTGGTAAAGAAAGCATGAATGCAAATAAAATACCGGTATACGCCATGCCAAGGTTTATAAGCTATTTACGGAGTAACGGGCCTTGGAGCCAACTTGTAACCCTTGGTAACATTGACTTGAAACCCCTTCAATCCGAGGCCCCTATTCAATTAGATAGTGGGCTTATGGTGATACCTATTGTTGTTCCACACAGAGATGAGTTTTCCGAAACAGTAGGTTTTAAAATAATTGGCAACAAAAAGTCGGCGCTTTATATCCCTGACATTGACAAATGGAATCTTTGGGAAAAAAGCATTGTTTCGGAAGTTAAAGCTGTAGACTTTGCTTTTATCGACGGGACCTTTTATGAAGATGGAGAAATAAATAGACCCATTAGAGATGTCCCACACCCATTTATAAGTGAAACCATTTCCCTCTTTAAAGAAGAGCCGCTATCTGTTAAACAGAAAATTTACTTTATTCATTTAAACCATACCAATCCAACGCATAACAAAACAAGCCCACAAAGAATTGCCATAGAAAAACAAGGATTTCATTTTGCTACAGTTGGTGCACAATTTGTACTCAATTAATTGGTAATTTTAGTTTCATGAATTTGCAGCCCAATCATTTAAGCAATCATTTAATTCGGTTAGAACCACTGCAGCGCTCTCACTTCAATGAGCTCTATGCGGCCGCATCTGATCCGCTTGTTTGGGAGCAACATCCTAATAAATTGCGCTAC
>JAOASV010000313.1 GCA_030158535.1 Sediminibacterium sp. | reverse complement strand
ATACTACCATCTTCCCTCCATACTTTGTTGCCGGTGCTATCTTCTCTGGTTTTGCCATGGTGCAAACCTTGATGGTGATCATCCGCAAAGTGTTTGGTATGGAAGACTATATTACCATGGGTCATATTGAAGCCATGAACAAAGTAATTGTACTTACTGGTTCTATTGTGGGTGTTGCCTACTTAACCGAGTTGTTCATGGGTTGGTATAGCCAAAACAAATATGAAGGATATACCTTCTGGTATAGCCGTGCCTACTTGTTTAGCCCTTATGGTTGGAGCTACTGGGGTATGATGGCTTGTAACGTATTAAGCCCTCAAATTTTCTGGTCTCGCAAAATGAGAAGAAATGTTTTTGTAACATTCTTCATGAGTATCATCGTTAACATTGGTATGTGGTTTGAGCGTTTCGTAATTATCGTAACGTCTTTATATAGAGATTATTTACCGTCTAGTTGGTCTGTATATTACAGTCCTACTATTTGGGAAATGGGCTTCTATGCAGGAACCTTCGGATTGTTCTTTACATGTTTCTTCTTATTTGCTAAATACTTCCCAGTAATTGCAATTGCAGAAATTAAATATGTATTAAAAACAACTGGCGATGGTTACAAAGATCAAATGAGTGCGATTGAAGCGCAACCATTAGAAGCATTTGTTAAAGACCAAACCCATCATCACTAATCATTTACGTTGAACAAACGATAAAATAGAACACATGGCAAAAAAGAAATTTGTAGTAGGCTGTTTTGAGGATGAAGCGGTGCTTTTTCCAGCAGTTAAAAAAGTGCGTGCTGCAGGATATAAAATTCATGACGTGTACACACCATTTGCGGTACATGGTCTAGATCATGCAATGGGCTTAAGAGAAACAAGTCTTCACACAGCAGGATTTATTTATGGTATTACAGGTACTACAACGGCCCTTAGTACGATTAGCTGGATCTTTACAAAAGATTGGCCTCTAAACATTGGTGGTAAGCCACACTTTGCTTTACCAGCATGGATTCCAATCATGTTTGAGTTAACTGTACTTTTTGCAGCGGTAGGAATGGTATTAACCTTTTGCTACTTATGTCAATTAGCACCAGGTGTTAAAAAGCATCACTTCCACGCACGTGCTACCGACGATTTATTTGTTATGGCCATTGAGTG
>JAOASV010000312.1 GCA_030158535.1 Sediminibacterium sp. | reverse complement strand
CTGTACGCCCGCAAAAATATCAACACGATCAAAAGTCCAGCTAGACTGCACAAAGGCAGCGGTTTGTAAAAATTTAGCCAAATAGTTATAGCCAAATTTTTGATGTTGCAAAATAATTTGATTGGGGTTTTCGATATCAAATTGATTCACGTCTGTTCTAATTTGCAAGGCGTCTTCTGCAAACTGATTGATGTTTACATAATAGTCGGCTCCTAATAAATCATGCACTCTTTTATAAAAATGATGCCGTTCAAGTTGGGCGTTTATGCCGGCGGTAAATAATCCAACTTTTCCCATTGGAGATTGATATACGAGCGATGCTACAAGCGTTTGCTGCGCATCCATTCTGTTTTCCAAAATAACGGCTGCTTTTTTATAAAGCAAAACATTAGGATTACCGCCAACCATAACAGGTTCGTTAGACATAGCGTTTAAGGTATACATCCCTATCCAATCAAGTTGTCCTTTGCTCGGGTTTTGAAGTAGCTCTTGATGCATGAGTGCCTGCAGTACAGAATCTTGATAATAACTTGGGAGGTATTTATAATAATCGGCACGTGGATCAGCCGCACTATTCCAATCAAGTCCTGTAATACTTTTAACACCCACCGTTATTCCAATAGCAATATTTAATTTTTGTGCAGCAGGTAATGGTAACGCTGTCGAAAAAATGAGCGTAGGTAAATGAGTGGTGCTTTTTACGGCATTTCGTTTAAGGCCATTTTGCATGCCCCAATTAGGATTATAATTGGCGCCAAAATATTGTAATGATTCTTGAAGCACTGGTGCCTGCCGCTCTGCCGCTATGGGTGCACCGAGCAAAGACAAAGAAAAAATAACGCGCTCTTTTATTTTTTTATCAACGCTTACCATATACCCATACCCTTCATAACCACAGCCGCTGTAGTAGCCTTCTTTTGCCAGTCGTGCATTTAAATGCGCAGCAAATGCCCATCCGTTTTTTAATTGCCCCGTAGACATTTGAACAACATATTTGTTTGAATAAGCGCGGTTGGAGGCAGTTACTGCAACTTTATTTTGCCTAGGCATAACAAGCGCTCGAATATCAGCACCCGTGGTGTTGCCAATACTTCCAAAAGAAAGCTCGTTACCCGCTATCCCATCTATCACCACCGTTTTACGCATCATGGGTTGCAACCCCGAGTAAACCGCAAAATGAGGACTACCCGTGAGCAAGCTTTTAATGGGAAGTCCATTTAACAAGGTTTGAGAGAAACTAGCATCGAGCCCTTTAATCATAAAACCTGCGGCTGCAAAACCAAAACTAGCCGTGTTGTAAAACGGGTCTTTGTTAGCGTGTAAAGATGATGCAACAAAAGAAGCTTCCATGCCATTTTTTGTATCAGGATCTAACACCACAATAGGGATTTCGTCAGGCTCTGTTACTACTACTTTTTGCAATAATATATTAGGGGGCGCTTTTTGCTTGGTTCTCTTTTGCGCCTGCACACAATGTGTTATAAAAAAGTAAATCAAACAGAAAAAAATAGCGCGCATAACATAGATTTCCTGCACAATCTAATGCAGTTCGAATAGCAAAATGATGCGCACAAAACTTTGGCGTGAAATACCAGTTTAAATAATTGTAATTAGCGAATAAAAGATATGCGAGGCATTAAAATCCAATATCAGTATTTAGTTTTTTCGGCATTTATCGTTGTCGTTTTTGCAAGTTGTAAAGCCACAATCAAAAAAGACGATGCCGCCTTTAAACCCAACCCGAAAAGGCATCACAGCCTAATTGCTGCATTTTATAATTTCGAAAATTTTTATGACACAGTCAATAATACGACGGTAGATGATGAAGAATTTTTACCAAGCGGTGCCAAAAATTATAACAGTGCTATCTATCAAAAAAAAGTAAGCAACCTGGCTACTGTTGTGCAAAAAATAGGCGCCGAAATCAATGACGATGGTCCTGCTATTTTAGGTGCTGTTGAAATTGAAAATGATACTGTACTCAACGATTTAATCAAGCACCCGCTCATAAAAAATAGAGCCTATTTATTTGTGCATGAAAACTCAAAAGACAAAAGAGGTATTGATGTAGCACTACTCTACCAGCCTAAATATTTTACACCCCTTTCACAAACTTCCTTAGAAGTTCAACGTCCTTCCAGAAACAAACTGCCTTATTCCACTCGTGATATTTTATACGTTAAAGGTGTTTTACTGGGCGACACCGTGCATATTTATGTAAATCACTGGCCCAGCAGAAGAGGGGGGCAAAAAAGAAGTACCGAATCTAGGAGTAAAGCTGCCAGGGTTTGTAGAAGCCATATCAACACCATACTAGCAGAGGATCCGACTGCCAAAATAATGGTGATGGGCGATTTAAACGATAACCCATCCGATTATAGCGTGTCGCATGCACTCCAATCAAGTGGAGGGCTAAAAATGATTAAAAAGTCGGATTTATACAATCCATGGGTAGAAGTGCTCGCAAAAGGCAACGGAACCCTCGCCAACAGAGACGCTTGGGGCATTTTTGACCAAATTTTGGTATCACAGAGCTGGATTCCGCCCAGACATGCAGGTCGGCTATTTTTGGGCAGCTCCCACGTGTTTAAGGCCTTTTTTATGATTGAACAGCAGGGCAGGTACAAGGGTTACCCCCTTCGAACCTGGGATGGGAACCAGTTTAGGGATGGGTTTAGCGACCATTTTCCAACTTTTCTGGTTTTACTCGAAAAAATAGATGGAAATATGCAGTAAAACCGGTGCTTTTACGTACTTTTGCAACCCCAAATCTGTATTTGGCAGATTCTCCATTTCGGTGGAGTCCACTGGGTAAACCCAATTTTAAACCTAAAAATTCAAGTAATGAGTAATTACGAATTAATGGTGATTTTCACTCCGGTTCTTTCTGAAGAGGATTTTAAAGCTTCTCAGAAAAAATACCAAGATATGATTGCTAGCTTCGGTGGAGCTACTGTGCATTCAAATCCTTGGGGTCTTAAATCACTGGCCTACCCTATTCAAAAAAAGACAACTGGTATTTACTGGGTGTTAGAATACAGTGGCCCAACTGATCTTAACGAAAAACTTAAGATTCAAATTTTACGTGACGAGCAAATTATGCGTCACATGATTACGAAACTCGACAAATACGCCGTTGAGTATAACCACGTAAAAAGAAATGGCGGATTTGCGGTAAAACAAAAAATGGAGGCTTAATCACATGGCAAAGAATGAGATAAAATACCTGACCGCAATTAAGCAGGAGAAACCAAAGAAAAAGTTTTGTCGTTTCAAGAAATACGGCATCAAATACGTAGACTACAAGGATATTGAGTTCCTTAAAAAGTTCATCAACGAGCAAGGTAAATTATTACCACGTCGTTTGAGCGGTAACTCACTAAAGTATCAACGTAAAGTACAGGACGCAGTAAAGAAGGCACGTCAAATGTCTTTATTACCATTCGTTACTGACTTATTAAAGTAATACCCTAATTAGTAACCTTCCCTAATCTCACATCGGGTGAGAGACAGCAGTAGCTGGGCTCTTGGGAACTAAAACAAAAACAACATGCAAGTAATTTTAATTCAAGACGTAGACAACTTAGGTGGTAAGAGTGAATTAGTAACTGTAAGAAACGGTTATGCGCGTAACTTTTTAATCCCACAAAAGTTTGCTGTTGAAGCAAGCCCTTCTAACCTTAAGCAACTTGACGAACAGTTAAAAGTTAAGGCTAAAAAAGAAGCGGTAATGTTAGCTGAAATCAATAAAGTAATCGATGTACTAAAATCTAGCCCAGTTAAATTAACTGCTAAGACAGGTACAAGCGGTAAAATATTTGGTGCAGTAACTTCATTACAATTAACACGTGCTATCCGTGACCAAAAAGGTTACGAAATTGATCGCAAACGTATCACAATTGTAGAAGAAGTGAAAGAATTAGGTGCTTATAAGGCTTCTATTGACTTTGGTAACGGTAATGTTACTGAAATTGATTTTGAAGTTGTAGGCGAGTAATCTTCAGATAATCAACCTTTTATACAAAAAACCTGGCTTTGGCCGGGTTTTTTTATGCCCTAAAGGGTAAAAAAAGCATAAAAAAAAATTGGTTTCCCACAAATTACATACCTTCGAAATGTCCAATGACAGTTCTTCCATTTCTCAGAACGTTTTTTTTCGTAAATGTTTCAGGTTTTGGCTACAGTATTATCATTGGTTTTTGATCACTTAATTTTTTTAAAGAACATGAACATTTACGTTGGAAATCTAAACTGGAATATGTCCAGTGAAGACCTGCAAAACTTGTTTACTCCATTTGGTGAAGTAACAAGTGCAAAGATCGTTACAGACAAATTTAACAATGACCGTAGCAAAGGCTTTGGTTTCGTAGAAATGGCAGATGATGAAGCAGCTCGTGCTGCAATCGCGCAATTACACGATACTGATGTTATGGAGCGCAAGATTGTTGTTAATGAATCAACTCCACGTCCAGAAGGCGAAAGAGGCGGCTTCAAAAAGAAGAGCTTCGGTGGCGGCGGCGGTAGCCGTGGTGGATACGGTGGTGGTGGAAATCGCGGCGGAAGCGGCGGTGGATACAACCGTGACCGTGGAAACGGCGGTGGAGGCGGAGGATTTAACAGATATTAATATCTACTAAATTTCTAAGCTTACATAAAAAAAGTCCTGCAATTTATTGCGGGACTTTTTTTATTCCTATACCTTAGGTAGTAAATTATATATACAGGTTATGTAAGCATGCACTAATATGATATGGTGCGTTGTTGTATATAATAACATGAAGTAGAGTTGCATTACCCTAGACTTGCTACTGGTTCTGGTACAAAGAAAATGATCAGATGTTAGTTGACACATCCCTAAAACAAAAAAGCCTCGTGATATCGATTAAGATATACGAGGCTTTTTAATAAATATGGCAACTACCTACTCTCCCAGCAAAATGCAAGTACCATCGGCCATGGGGGACTTAACTTCTCTGTTCGGAATGGGAAGAGGT
>JAOASV010000311.1 GCA_030158535.1 Sediminibacterium sp. | reverse complement strand
TGCGTTAAGTGCTAAGTACCGGGTTATTGGATATGATATAAATGAAGAGCGGATAAATCAGTTAAACAGTGGAATCGACGCTACACATGAAGTATCGGTAGATGATTTAAAAGGCGCAATAAACTCAGCAAGTTTAACCCTCACGCATCACCCAAATCATTTATACGAAGCAAATATTTTTATTGTAACCGTTCCAACACCGCTAACGCCAAACAACTTGCCTGATTTAAGTTATTTAATAGCCGCTAGTGAACTTGTAGGGAAACATATTAGGCCCGATGGCATTGTAGTGTATGAATCTACGGTGTATCCTGGTTGTACCGAGGAGGTTTGCGTGCCGGTGGTAGAGCAGCATAGCGGGCTTATTTTTAATACAAATTTTTTTGTGGGCTATTCGCCTGAAAGAATTAATCCGGGTGATACAGGGCGTCCATTACAGTCCATTGTAAAACTAGTATCTGGAAGTACGCCAGAGGTTACCAATGAGCTTGCAACTTTATATGGGTCCATTATTACGGCGGGTGTTTTTGAAGCCTCTAGTATTAAAGTGGCCGAAGCTGCTAAGGCTATAGAAAATGCACAGCGTGACGTAAATATTTCATTTATGAATGAGCTAGCATTACTGTTTGATGCATTGCAAATTGATACACAAGAAGTGCTTGCAGCTGCGCGTACCAAATGGAATTTTTTACCTTATAGCCCTGGGCTGGTAGGTGGGCACTGCATTAGTGTAGACCCGCATTACCTTGCGTTTAAAGCAAAAGCGGTAGGGTATGAGCCGCATGTTATTTTATCTGGAAGGGCTGTTAATGAAAAAATGGGTGTCTTTGTTGCACAAAAAATTATTACTGCACTTGCCACAAAATTTAATGGCAACATTGCAAATAAAACTGTGTTAATTGCTGGTTTTTCTTTTAAAGAAAACTGCCCCGATACCCGCAATACTAAAGTCATTGATATTTATACAACCCTTAATGCTGCTGGGTTACAGGTTAGTGTATATGACCCAGTGGTGGATGCTGTGGTGGTGCAAAAGTCCTTTGATTTGCAGCTAACTGATCATAATAATTTAGCGTCTAATTACGACGCTATAATTTTAGCTGTCCCTCACCAGCAAATACTTGCAACCATTAATTTTGAATCCTATAAAAACGCAGGT
>JAOASV010000310.1 GCA_030158535.1 Sediminibacterium sp. | reverse complement strand
TTTTTATACATTTTTTCCTTGGAGCATAGGAACAAAAGAGAATTCTTCAAACAACTCTTCATTGAGCGTACCATCACTGTTTTTGGTAATCCGCATCATTCTTTGGATTTCTCCTTCATCTACTGGGATGACCATTATACCCCCTGGCTTTAATTGCTCTACCAATAATGGAGGAACAAATGGTGCAGCAGCTGTTATTAAAATTTTATCAAAGGGGCCATAAGTTGGCAGCCCTTTAAATCCATCCCCATAAAAAAATTTGATATTCGGATACTGTTTTCTAAAATGATAGTATTCCTTTTGTTCGTCAAATAATTTTTTCTGCCTTTCAATTGTATAAACCCATTGAGCACCCAAAGCAGCAAGAATAGTAGTTTGATAAATACTTCCAGTTCCAATTTCGAGTACCTTATCCCCTTTTTTTATTTGTAGCAATTGAGTTTGGTAGGCTACCGTATAGGGATGAGAAATTGTTTGGTCTGCAGAAATGGGAAAAGCACGATTTTCGTAAGCAATTTTTTCAAATGCCGATTCAAGAAAAAAATGTCTTGGAACAGTATTGATTGCATCTAAAACCGACTCATCCGTTATTCCCTTATCACGCAATGTATCTACTAAAATCTTGCGCATCCCTTTATGGGTAAAACCATCATTGTAATCTCTATCCTTTCGCATATTGCGAATATAGCATTCTATTTTAGGTTCATACTACTGATAATTCCATTAATTCTGTTCTCTAATTCCAACTGCTTAGCATCAAATTCTAGCTTGCTATTCAAATTGGTTTTTACACTAAAATAAAACTTGATTTTCGGCTCTGTGCCTGAAGGTCTTGCTGAAATTTTACTTCCGTCGGCAGTGATAAATTGTAGCACATTACTTTTGGGAAGTTGAATAGTCCAAGTTTCTCCTGTTTGTAAATTCTTTCCAATTTGTAATTGATAGTCTAATAACGTTACTACAGCTGATCCATTAATTTCAGCTGGGGGGCTAGTTCTATAGCCTTCCATCATAGCTGCAATTTCTTTTTGACCATTCATTCCTTTTTTGGTAATACTAATTAAGTTCTCGTAGTAAAACCCATACTGAATATACAATTCAATCATTTTATCAAATAAGGTTTTCCCCTTATTCTTCTCGTATGCAGCCATCTCACACATCAATGCAACAGCACTTAC
>JAOASV010000309.1 GCA_030158535.1 Sediminibacterium sp. | reverse complement strand
GAACTAGGTGGCAAACTTTTTAAAATAGTGGCCATATCAGATGCACTCATTTTTAATTCCCTACCATTGATCTGCACGCCTGCTGGAGACAAACCATTTAAATAAATATTCCCATCCTGGTCTATAAAAATACCAGGGATCTTTTCCATCGTTTCATAAGCGTTGGTAGAACTTGCTGCTAAAGGCTCAGGGTCTACCACCGTTTTATCATCCTCTTGTTTAATCAATGGTTTTGTCGAAGTCACCACTACTTCCTTTAATTGATTTGTAGTTTCCTTTAACACAATTTGAACTTGACTTAACTGTTCAAATTTGATCGTTCTGGTATCGGCTTGATACCCAATGGCAGCCGTTTTAAATTGATAGATAGCGCCTGGATTCAATAGTACAATTGCAATACCATTGCTATCGGTCACTTGATTTCGTTGATAAGGACTATCCAATTTTTGGATGGCCATATTCGCAAATGAAATGGGCTGCTTTTTTGCATCTACTACAGTCAATCGTAGTGACTTATATTGACCAAAAGCAGCGACCTGCATCATTCCTAATTGAAGGACTAATATAAATTGAAGGAACCTTTTACTTTTTTGCATCATAGAAGGGCAAAAGTAAGCACTGTTGAAATAAGTAGCCCAGCTTATTTGTTAAAAGGCATAAAAAAGCCAGTCTTCAATAGACTGGCCTGGGATAACCCATTTCTTACAATGGCTTAGTCCATAAAATTTCCTTTTTCATCTGTCTTTACGCGCTTTCGCTTGTCTCCATTTTCTAAAACCATTTTATACACTTTACTTAGATGATTGCTTCCTGCATGATAATTCACTAGGTATACATCTTTTGCAATAGTCCATTCTGGATAGGTTTCTGTTACTGCAGTCCTTACCATAGTTGGCAAAACAACATTACTAAAACGCTCTGCTGTTCTAAGCACTTTTCCATTTTTATCGTAAGTAGCCAAGACTTGCCCTTTAGGTAAATAAAAAGACACATAATACTGCTCAAATTCATCCTCATAATAGTCGGATTCCTTTACATTGTAAGTGGCTGCTTTTCGTTCTAATAAATTTACTTTCTGTGCAGCATTCGGGTCTGCAACTGATTTTAAATACTTATAATTTAAGCTTGTCACTGTAACTGGAGGAAGCGTTTCTTGTGCAATCGTTTCTCCAACAGTACCT
>JAOASV010000308.1:1133-5138 GCA_030158535.1 Sediminibacterium sp. | reverse complement strand
TCATAATACTATGTCAACACAAAAAATACAATCAATTATTGAAAGCTCGATAGCTGTAAAACAACAGTATGTTTCGGATGCTGCATTTCTAGATAAAATTAATGTAGCTGTTACCCTTGTAGCTAAAGCTTTTACAAACGGGCATAAAGTACAGTTTTGTGGTAATGGTGGCAGTGCTGCTGATGCACAACATTTAGCAGCCGAGTTTTCGGGACGTTTTTATAAGAACCGTAAAGCACTTCCTTCGGATGCGCTGCATTGCAATAGTTCCTATTTAACAGCGGTGGCCAACGACTATAGTTACGATGATATTTATAGTAGACTTGTAGAAGGCACCATGTATAAAGGTGATGTGCTCATTGGAATCAGTACCTCTGGTAATTCTGGAAATATTGTAAAAGCATTTGAAATGGCCAAATCAATGGGCATCGTAACCATAGGTTTTACGGGTTCAGCTGGTGGTAAAATGAGTGAATTATCAGATGTGCTTATCAATGTTCCAAGCACCGATACACCCCGAATTCAAGAAAGCCATATTTTAATCGGACATATTATTTGTGAAATGGTAGAAGCTCAATTATTTGCTTAATGGATATTTTAGAAAATATAGATCCTTCTTGGACACTGTTTTTAGACCGTGATGGTGTATTAAATTATGAAAAACATTTAGACTATATCAGAAATGTGTCTGAATTAAAACTCTATGATGGTGTGGTAGATGCCATGCGTATTTTTGCAACGCTTTTTTCAAAAATCATCATTGTAACCAACCAAAAAGGCATTGGTAAAGGTCTAATGACTGATCAAGATTTAGAGGGAATACATAATTCTTTAAAATTGCAAATTGAGTTAGGTGGTGGCTGTATCGATGCAATATATTATTGTTCCGATATGGCAGACGATTCGCCGAACCGTAAACCTCAATGTGGCATGGCTTATCAGGCCCAACAACAATTTCCGGAAATTAATTTCTCCAAAAGCATCATGGTTGGAAACCGTTTAAGCGATATGGGATTTGCGCGTAACGCAGGTATGTACAGTGTGTTTTTAGCTACCACGCATCCTGAAATTGAATTTCCACACCCAAATATTGATTTTAGGTTTAACTCCTTAATTGAATTTGCAAACGCACTTTAATTACTACAATGAAAAAATTACTTTTTGTTTGTATACTACTTTATAATCAATTAGCTGCGCAAACCATTGCACAACTAGAAGATCAAATTAAAAAACCAGCGTTCCAAATTGTTAATGGAGAAACCTACGCAGAAAGGGTTACAGCAGATAGTGCCTTTACCAAAGGATTGGTAAGGGCTTTAAAAACACCATTTTCTTTTTATCATCGATTTGATTCTTTAATAACGGTGTCTACCCTATTTTCTCCTGATAGTACTTTTAAAATATTTACTTGGCAGCTACTATCAGAAGATGAAAAAAGTTACCGTCAAAAAGGTGCGATACAACTTAATGCTAAAGATGGAAGTTTACAACTCATACCTTTATTTGATTGTTCCGAATTTACAGACGCTCCCAATGATTCAATTAGAGACGCCAAACACTGGATTGGTGCTATCTATTATAAAATCATTCCAAAAAAATACAATAACAAAACATTCTATACACTGCTAGGCCTAGATGGAAATAATGCCGTTACCCATAAAAAGTGGATGGAAGTCATGTATTTTGATGCAGACAATAAACCTGTTTTTGGAGGTAATTATTTCGTGTATAAAAACGACGATTTTAAACCCAAGCAACCAACATCAAGGTTTGTATTAGAATACAAAAAGGAATCCATTGTAAAAATGAATTACGATCCTGAATTAGACCTAATCATTTTTGCCACCCTTATTAGCGAAGAAAATATTCCTCAAAAAAAGGAAACACTTGTACCTTATGGAACCTACGAAGGGTTTAGTTGGGATAAAGGCAAATGGGTACACCTTCCCCGTATTAAAGAATTGGATCCAGATCCAAAAGTAAATCCAGATCAAACCATTAAGAAAAAGAATTAGTCGAGTTTAAGTACCGCTAAAAATGCTTCTTGAGGAACTTCTACGTTTCCAATTTGACGCATACGCTTTTTACCTTCTTTTTGCTTTTCGAGTAATTTACGCTTACGGCTAATATCACCACCATAACATTTTGCAGTAACGTCTTTACGCATGGCGCTAATATTTTCTCTGGCAATTACTTTAGCCCCAATAGCAGCTTGAATGGCAATTTGGAATTGTTGTTTAGGTAAAAGTTCTTTTAACTTTTCGCATAATTTTCTACCAAAATCGGCAGCTCTACTTCTATGAATTAGGGCACTTAAAGCATCCACTTTTTCATTGTTTAGTAAGATGTCCATTTTAACGATGTCTGCATCGCGGTAGCCAATTGGATTATAATCAAAAGATGCATAACCTCTTGTAGAACTTTTTAATTTGTCATAGAAATCAAATACGATTTCTGTTAATGGCATTTCAAAAATAAGTTCTACACGCGTTGGTGTTAAATAGCTTTGGTTAATAAGCATCCCTCTTTTGCCTAAGCAAAGGGTCATGATATTACCAATATAATCAGGGAGTGTAATAATTTGTGCACGAATAAACGGTTCTTCGATTCTATCAATTTTAACAGGATCCGGCATTTCTGTAGGATTGTTAACCATGATTTTTTCGTTGCGCGTTGTGTATGCAATGAATCCTACGTTGGGAACCGTTGTGATAACTGTTTGGTTAAACTCACGTTCTAAGCGCTCTTGGATGATTTCCATGTGTAAGAGGCCTAAAAATCCGCATCTAAAACCAAAACCTAAGGCTTGTGATGTTTCAAGTTCAAAGGTCAAAGAAGCGTCATTTAATTGAAGCTTATCCATACAATCACGGAGTTCTTCAAACTCATCTGTATTAACAGGGAATATACCCGCAAATACCATGGGTTTTACTTCTTCAAAACCGTTAATCATTTGTCCAGGATTGTTTGCAAGCGTTATCGTGTCACCCACTTTAACTTCTTTTGCATTTTTAATACCTGTAATAATATATCCTACATCTCCTGCCCTTACTTCAGGCTTAGGCGTCATGTTTAATTTTAATACCCCTACTTCATCGGCAAAATAATCGTTACCAGATGCCACAAACTGAATTTTATCTCCTTTTTTGAGCACACCATTCATGATGCGGTAATAAACGATAATACCTCTAAAGCTATTAAATACGCTATCAAATATTAGCGCTTGTAATGGTGCTTCAGGATCACCGCTTGGTGCAGGAATACGTTCAACAATGGCCATTAAAATTTCTTCAATACCAATGCCTGATTTACCACTTGCCAGTAAAATATCCTCAGCTTTACAACCAATTAAATCAACAATTTGATCCGTTACTTCCGGAATTTTAGCACCATCCATGTCAATTTTATTGATGACCGGAATGATTTCTAAATTATTATCAATGGCTAAATATAAATTGGATATTGTTTGTGCTTGAATACCTTGAGAAGCATCTACTAATAACAAAGCACCTTCGCAAGCAGCAAGTGCTCTACTCACTTCATAACTAAAATCTACGTGACCCGGGGTGTCAATAAGGTTTAATATATATTCTACACCCTTATACATGTAGCTTACCTGAATGGCATGGCTTTTAATGGTAATACCTTTTTCACGTTCCAAGTCCATGTCATCCAAAACCTGGTTCATCATGTCTCTTTCACCAATTGTTTTGGTATGCTCTAATAAACGGTCGGCCAGGGTAGATTTACCATGGTCAATATGTGCAATAATGCAAAAATTACGTATTTGCTTCATAAGGGCGCGAAGATAAGCTTAAAACTACTTTTTTAACGCATTAATAATGGCCACAAATTCATCTGCAATAAGCGATGCGCCGCCTACTAGACCACCATCTACGTCGGGCTGGCTAAATATTTCTACTGCATTGGCACTTTTAACGCTTCCTCCGTATAAAATAGAGATAGAATCTGCAATTGATTGGCCGTACTTGCTAGCTATATGAC
>JAOASV010000308.1:0-1123 GCA_030158535.1 Sediminibacterium sp. | reverse complement strand
CCGTTAATTGTTTAGCAACATACTCATTTTGCGTACCTGCCTCTCTGATAGCTAGCGGTTCTCCACAACAAAAAATAGGCGTTGTTTTATTGTCTAAACAAATATTTACTTTTTGAGCTAATAACTCGTTGCTTTCGTGAAAATATTCTCTTCTTTCAGAATGTCCAATTACTACATATTTAACACACATGCTTTGTAGCATATGTACAGAAACCTCACCAGTATAGGCTCCTGAAGCTTTATCCGAGCAGTTTTGTGCTGCAACAAATACATTGGTTTTAGCACCCACTTTTGCTTGTGCCATGGAAATGTAAGGAAATGGTACCGCAAAAATAGCTTCTTGGTGTGCCGCTAAAGTATGTGGCTTTGCACTTATAGCGTCAAGTAAAGCTTCCCCTTCGGTGAGGGTTAAATTCATTTTCCAATTGGCAGCTGCGATTTGCTTTCTCATGTTTGCTTATATTTTAAGATGGGTTATTTGTTAAAGTATCAAAGATAGCTCGGATCATCTGTTTTTCCATGTCTGTAAAGGGCTCGTTTTTAAATGCTTTCCAGCCTGCTGTATCTTCTATAAGTTTGTCTATTTGATAGGTACTTTTGTCTATTCCCCAACTAAAATGAGGAACTACATTAGGAGTAAGACCTGCACAAAAAACATTGGCACCCACGCCAATAGTTGCACCGGTTGTGATGCTTGTATTGATGGCCGTTTTAACATAGTCACCCATGCAAACACCCATTTTATTTCCTACATATCGTTTTGCATTTGCCGCTTCGTCCCACACACTAATTTTTGCTGCTGTATTTTTTACATTACTATTAGAAGTGCCGGCACCTAAATTGCACCATTCACCAATGACCGAATCTCCTAAATAGCCATGATGTGCTTTATTTGAATTGCCAAACAAAATGCTATTTTTTATTTCACCCCCAACAATACTTTTTGGCCCAATGGTTGTTGCGCCATATACTACTGTGTTCATTTTAACACAAGCATCGCTTAGCAATACAAATGGGCCTCTAATACAAGAACCTTCCTGGATTTCTGCACCACTTGCAATGTAAATGTGCCCCGTACTCGCATTTAAATGGCAATGAGAAAGGTTTGTGTTTTCTTCAATAA
>JAOASV010000307.1:19814-25846 GCA_030158535.1 Sediminibacterium sp. | reverse complement strand
GCGAACCACTGCTTCATAATTTAGATACATTAACGGGAGCCCTTCAAGCAGAAGGTTTTGAAACCAATATAGAAACATCCGGCTCCTCTCCACTATCGGGCAGTTGGGATTGGATTTGTTTATCGCCTAAAAAATTTAAAGCACCCTTACCTGAAGTGGTAAATGTAGCCCACGAATTAAAAGTGGTGATCTTTAACAAGCATGATTTTGAATGGGCCGAAAGCTTTGTAGCAGAAGTACCAGCAACCTGCAAATTATACCTCCAACCGGAGTGGGAAAAAGCGTCAAGTATGCTCCCTTTAATTACCGCATATATTAAAGAAAACCCAAAATGGGAGCTCAGTGCCCAACTGCATAAGTATATTAACGTACCTTAATTGCATGAAGCAAAAAAGCAGGTATAGGGAGCGGATCATTTGTTGTGCTTTTCTTTTATTGAGCACTTTGGCACTTGCACAAATACCTCGTCAATCCAGTAATCAAAAAGCTTTAAAAAAATACAACGAAGCGCTTCATGCGCTTGAAGATAACCGCAGCGCAGATGGTATTGCACTTCTTGCAAACACATTACAAATAGATTCGAATTTTATAGATGCTTATTTATCACTTGCTGGTGCATATGGCAATACAAAGCAGTATAAAAAAGCAGTGATTGTATATGAACGCGCACGTTTAAAAGATAGCATTTATTTTACCCCTTATTTACTACCCTACTCTATAAACCTTGCAGGCCTTGGACAGTTTGATAAAGCACTAGATGCTATCAATAATTTTTTAACGCTTTCTGATTTGAGTGGCAGAAGTTTAAAAGCAGCACAGTACCGAAAAAAAACGTATGAATTTGCAGCTAGCGCTGCACAAAAAAATAAAAATGCACAGTATATTTTTGCGCCAAAAAATTTAGGCGATAGTGTTAACTCCAGTAGTTCCGAATATTATCCTTCCGTAACCGTTACCGACGACGCCCTTGTGTTTACAAGACGCACCGGTAATGCCAGAGAAGATTTTATGCTTAGTAATATTCCACACAAAGACAGTTTTAATAAAGCAGCACCACTAGATGGTGATATTAATTTGGAACCACGCAAAGGCGCAATTACAGTGTCACAGGATGGTGAGTGGATGTTTTTTGCTGCCGATATTGCAGGTGCAGGACTTGGTGGTTTTGATATTTACAAATCAGTATATACGCCAACAGGTTGGAGCATAGAAGAAAATTTAGGCGACTCTATTAATACCGATTTTTGGGAAAGTTCACCCGCTATTAGCCCCGACAAACGTGCACTGTATTTTAGTAGCACCAGACCCGGCGGATACGGTGGCGCCGATTTATACGTGAGTTATTTAAAACCCAATGGCCGCTGGACCGAAGCGGTTAATATGGGACCAAGCATTAACACCGCTGGTGATGAACTTGCACCTTTTATTCACGCCGATAACCAAACACTTTATTTTACATCGGACGGCCTACCAGGTTATGGTGGCTCCGATTTATTTGTTTTAAAAAAATTAACGGATGGCAAATGGGGCGTTCCAGAAAATATGGGTTACCCTATTAACACCATCGAAAACGAAGGTAGTTTAGCCGTTGCTGCAGATGGCTACACCGCTTACTACGCAAGCGATAGAGAAGACAGCAGGGGCGGCCTCGACATTTATTCTTTTACACTGCCCACGCATGCAAGGCCGTATAAAACCATTTATGTAAAAGGCGTTGTTACAGATGTAATTTCTCAAAAAGGACTACCTGCTAATGTAGAATTAACAGACAATGCAAGTGGTACCCTTATTAATAAAGTTCAAACCGACGAGCTCGGAAATTATTTTATAACGCTACCGGAAGGAAAAGATTATACGTTTACCGTTAACAGAAAAGGATATTTATTTTATTCTAGTGCGTATGCATTATCCGGTGCAGCACCTGATAGTACTTATGTAAAAAACATTGCGTTAGAACCTATTAAGCTTGCGTCTAGTTTTGTATTTACACAAGTGTTATTTGATAACAATAGTTATGCGCTTTTACCAATCTCCTTACCAGAACTAAATAAGCTGGTACAAATATTAGAAGAGAACCCAAATATGCAAATTCAAATTAGTGGTTACACAGATAATATTGGTAAGGCTTCTGATAATTTAATACTTTCTACAAATAGAGCAAAAGCTATTGTTAATTACCTATCTAGTAAAGGCATTGCCACGGAAAGGCTTAGCTACAAAGGGTTTGGAAGCGACAATCCAATAGCAACCAACGAAACAGCTGCGGGTCGCGCACTCAATAGACGCACTAGTTTTACCATTACGCGTTTGTAGTTTGCGCATGCGTTGTTGCGTTGTTTACATTGCACTTTTTTGTTGCGCGTATTGAGTTGCGTTTTTTATGAGAACCTTGCGCATATTTTCTAGTACAACTACTAGTTGTTGTTTGACTCATTTGTGTGAGCTTGCACTATCATGGATACTCAAATTTCAGACAACGAACTTCGCTATCAAATTGCGCTAACACAAATAGATTCTATTGGCCCTAGCCTTGCTAAATATTTACTAGAACGTTTTGGAAGTGCTAGTGCTGTATTTAACGCTTCAAAAAAAGATTTACTCGACATCGAATATTTTGGTAATTATAGGGCCGAAAAAATTATTCGGTATAATAATTTTTCAGCCGCCGACACAGAAGTTTTATTTGTGCAACAAAATAAAATCACGCCCTTATTTATTAATGATGCTGGTTACCCAAAAAAATTAGCCGCCTGCTCCGACGCCCCTACCATACTGTATTACAAAGGATCCGCTCCCATCAATCAAGCCCGCATTATTAGCATTGTTGGCACTAGACTACCCACCCAATACGGCAAGTGGCTTACCAGTTTAATTGTGGAACAGCTCGCGCCCTACAACCCACTTATTATTAGTGGGCTCGCTTACGGTATCGATGTTACGGCACATCAAACGGCGCTCGATTGCAACTTGCAAACCATTGGCGTGCTCGCACATTCACTAGCAACTATATACCCGGCCGCACACCAACATATAGCAAAAGATATTATTGCGCAGGGCGGCCTTTTAACTGAACTATCATCAACAGCACGCATCGAAAAATTTAATTTTCCAAAACGTAACCGCATTGTAGCCGGCTTATCGGACGCTACCATTGTAATCGAAACAGAAACAAAAGGTGGCAGCATGATTACGGCTAATCTTGCCTTCGATTACGACAGACAAGTATTTGCCTGCCCCGGAAAAATTACCGACAAAAAAAGTAGTGGTTGTTTGAGACTCATCCAAACGCATAAAGCAGCCATGCTTGATTCTGTAGCCACATTTATAGATGCACTAGGCTGGGCGCCCATCACTACAAAACCAATAACCCCTAAAGTCCAGCAAAACTTAACAGATTCTGAAAAAACAATACTAACCCTATTAGATCATCAAATACCCGTTTCTATCGACGAAATCTACCTTAAAAGCATGCTCCCAAACGCTGTATTAGCAGGCAGCCTGCTTAATTTAGAGCTCTACGGCCTGATAGGTGCCCTTCCGGGCAAAACCTACCTGCGGCTACTGGGCTAAATCATTTTTTTGGCTGAAATATGCGGTTCCTATTATCTTTACACATGGCAACAAGAAATACAAAGACCGCCAATAAGGCAACATCCGCACGATTATTTGGAGAAGGGCTAACGTTCGACGACGTTTTACTCATGCCAGCCTACTCCGAAATTTTACCAAGAGACACTGACATCCGTTCTCAACTTACAAAGTCTATAACGCTCAATGTACCCATGTTATCCGCTGCAATGGATACGGTTACAGAAGCTAACCTCGCTATCGCACTAGCCCGCGAAGGTGGCATTGGTATTTTACACAAAAACATGAGCATCGACAAACAAGCCGAGCAAGTGAGACGTGTAAAAAGAAGTGAAAGCGGTATGATTGTTGACCCTATCACGCTTTTAGTTGACGCCACCATTGGTGACGCACTTAAACTCATGCGCGACAATAAAATTGGCGGTATTCCTATTGTAGACGCCGGACAAAAATTGGTAGGTATTTTAACCAATAGAGACCTTCGTTTTGAGACAGACAAAAAACGTAAAGTCAAAGAAGTAATGACTAAAGAAAATTTAGTGATTGCGCCAGAAGGAACCGACTTAAAAAAAGCAGAAATTATTTTACGCAAACATAAGATCGAAAAATTACCGGTTGTAAACAAACAAGGTAAACTGATTGGTCTTATCACCTACCGTGATATTTTACAACTACGTAATTTTCCGAACGCCGTAAAAGATGGCATTGGCCGTTTACTAGTAGGCGCAGCACTAGGCATCACTTCCGATTTAATGGACAGAGCCGCAGCACTTCAACACGTTGGCGTAGACGTAGTAACACTCGATAGCGCACACGGACACAGCAAAGGCGTAATCGAAGCACTCAAAGCGCTTCGCAAAAATTTTAAAGGACTACAAATTATCGCTGGTAATGTGGGTACGGCAGAAGGCGCCCTTGCGCTTGCCGCAGCCGGCGCCGACTGCGTTAAAGTTGGTATTGGACCAGGCTCTATTTGCACCACGCGTATTGTAGCAGGTGCAGGTGTACCGCAGCTTACAGCCATCATGGAAGCAAGCATGGCTTTAAAATCTAAAGGTATTCCAGTTATTGCAGATGGCGGAATTAGATACACCGGCGATATGGTTAAAGCACTTGCTGCTGGCGCCAACGTAGTTATGATGGGATCTGTTTTTGCAGGTACCGAAGAAAGCCCTGGAGACACTATCATTTATGAAGGTCGTAAGTTTAAAGAATACCGTGGCATGGGAAGCCTTGGCGCTATGAGTCAGGGAAGTGGTGACCGTTATTTCCAAGACGTAGAAGCGGATATTAAAAAATATGTACCAGAAGGTATTGAAGGACGCGTAGCTTACAAAGGAAATATTGCTGAAATTATTTACCAGTACGTTGGTGGATTAAGATCAGGCATGGGCTACTGTGGTGCTAAAAATATTAAAGCATTACAACAAGCTACTTTTGTAAAAATTACCAACGCGGGTATGAAAGAAAGTCATGCGCACGATATTGATATCACAAAAGAAGCACCTAATTATAGCCGTAAATAATTATACGACTTGAAAAAATCAACCCTACTAGGTTATAGCATTTTAACAGGCCTGTTACTCGTTGTAGCATGGCCTGTTTTTTGGTTTGCACTCCTACTATTTGTTGCATGGGTGCCCCTACTCATTATTGCAAACAACGTAACAAAAAAACTAACCTTTTTTGGCTACACGTTTTTATCAGTACTGATCTGGAATATTGGCACCACCTATTGGATGTGGAACTCCACAGATGTAGGTAGCGTAGCAGCCATTGTAGCCAACAGCCTACTCATGAGCGTGCCTTGGTTATTTTATTTTTCTGCGTCGCAAAAAAATAAAAACATCGGCTACTTCACCCTCATTGCCGCGTGGCTAACTTTCGAATACATTCATTTAAACTGGCAAATTAGCTGGCCATGGCTCACACTTGGCAATGGTTTTGCCATGCACACCACTACGGTTCAGTGGTACGAATACACTGGCGTAGCGGGTGGAAGTTTTTGGATATTACTGATGAATATTTTGGTGCACAAACTAGTTGTCGCAAAAAAAGAAAAGCAGCCCATCAAAAAAAACATCGTACAAATTGTTGCTTGCTTTATTGTTCCCGTTGTTTGCTCAAACCTACTACTTAGCTATCAAAAAACACTGAGTAGCGCAGAGGCCAGTAGCCAAACAAGCACACAAAATGTTTTAATTGTACAACCCAATATTGATCCTTACCAAAAGTTTGAATTATCAAGTGCGTCATCGCAAATTGCCGAGCTTGTAAGCGCAACAGAATCAAACATAGATAGCAATACAACTTTAGTACTGTGGCCTGAAACAGCCATGAGCGTTGCAGACTGGCAAGACAACATCACTACCAATCCCTACTATCAACCCATTTTTGAATTAAGCAAAAGACATCCCAAACTTTCTATTTTATCGGGCATCGAA
>JAOASV010000307.1:16465-19804 GCA_030158535.1 Sediminibacterium sp. | reverse complement strand
GTGCCGGGTGTAGAAACCTTACCCAGTTTTTTAAATTTTTTGGGACCTGTGTTGGAGCAGTTTGGGGGCTCCACGGGTGGATACGGAAAATCGGAAGAAGCAGAAGTGTTCACAAACAATGGTTGCCAGTACATAAGCGCACCCATTATTTGTTACGAAAGTATTTATGGCGCCTATGTAGGTACCTACAAGCAAAAAAGCGCTAATCTTCTTGCCATTATCACCAATGACGGGTGGTGGGGCAATACCAGTGGACACAAACAACATTTGCAGTATGCAGCACTCAGAGCTATCGAAACAAGAACCTGGGTAGCTAGAAGTGCCAATACGGGCATATCAGCAGTTATAAACCCACTCGGCAATATAGTTGCACAAAAAGGATGGGACGAAAGGGCAGTAATCAAATACCCTATCCCAACAAAAACTACCCTTACATTTTATGCAAAACATGGCGACTGGCTCTATCAGATTTTTTCGTTTTTTGCAGTGCTATTACTATTACAAGGTTTGTACAAGCGTTTCAAGTAATTCTTTCAATACATAAACATGGCTACCTATTTTTTTGAATTTGACAACAGGCAAATGGGTTACCAAAAAACGGGTACTGGACCTGCTGTAATTTTATTACATGGTTTTGGCGAAGACCACAGCATATTTAATAGTACGGTTGCAGCACTTGAAAAAAACTATACGGTATATACGCCGGATTTACCAGGCACAGGTATGTCTAGCATCAATTCAAATGAATATCCCGCTAATTTTTCGATTGAATATCTAGCAGATAGTGTAGCTGCGTTAACGCATCACGAAAAAATAAAAAACTGCACGCTACTTGGACATAGCATGGGCGGATACACGACCATGGCTTTTGCAAAAAAATACCCAAGTTATTTAAAAGCATTTGGACTATTACATTCCACCGCTTTGCCCGACACACCCCTAAAAATAGAAAACAGATTACGTGGTATTTCTTTTATAGAAAAAATGGGGGGTGCAAGCTTTTTAGAAACCACCGTACCTAATTTATTTGGTAGCCATACAAAAGAAACAAACCCCAGTGTTGTTACAGATTTTATAAAGGCACTACCTCATCTTTCAAACGAGGCGCTCATCGCCTACTACCATGCCATGATGGCCCGCCAAAATTTAACAGATGTTTTAGCATCCACCAATGTACCGGTGCTGTTTGTATTAGGCGATCAGGACATTGCAGTGGCGCTAGAAGATACACTACCCCAAACAAAAATGCCCAATACCGCCTATCTTTATGTACTAGAAAATTGTGGACATATGGGTATGTTAGAGTACCCTACTATTTTTAATAACGCAGTTCTAGATTTTTTGGATAAAGTGAATGCATGAAAAAATGGTTTTTAATATTACTTGTTAGCGCCTTTGTTACCTCAGCGCATGCATCACATATTTCGGGTGGCGAAATGTATTATACCTACTTAGGCCAATCACCCACCAATGCCAACAAGCTAAGATACGCAATCACCCTTCTATTATATAAAGACACAACCGTTACTGGGCCTACGGTAGCATCTTTATCAAGTAACTATAATATCTCAATTTATAGAGGTGATAACAACGCACTGGTTGGCAATTTTGTACTCTCCAGAAAAAGTTATGAATTCATGAAGCTAGGCACCTACGATAAATGCCTCTCTAGTTTTCCGCGTGTAGAGTTTGCCGTTTCTGCGTATGAAGTAATTGTAGATTTAGATCCTAATCCGGATGGTTATTTTGCAAGCCATTCGCAGTGTTGCAGGGTAAGTAGCGTATTAAATATGAATTCAAACTCTGTTGGCATCAGCTACTGGGTAAAAATTCCAGGCAGCAATACCAATCCCTTTGCGCCCGATAATTCAAGTGCTGCGTTTTTAAAAAAAGATACCATTTTAGTTTGTGTATCATCTCCACTGCAACTTGATTTTAGTGCAGTAGATCCAGACAAAGACTCACTGGTATATTCTTTTGCACCCGGCTATATTGGCGCAGGACCTCCTCCCAATCAATTGCCACTTCAATCCGATACACCACCCTACACTACCGTTTCTTATTTTGGTGGTTTTAGTTTTAATAGACCCTTTGGAAATACTTCAACACAAATTGATGCTAAAACAGGACTTGTAACTGGTAGGGCACCCGCTGTTACCGGTATTTATTTATTAGCAGTAAAAGTAGAAGAGTACCGTAATGGCGTAAAAATTAGTGAGCATCAAAAAGAATTTCAAGTAAAAGTTGAAAACTGTTCTATCACTGCCGCCGAGTTAAAACCACAATATATTTCTTGCGATGGCTTTACGCTTCAATTTGAAAATGAATCGGCAAGCCCAAGCGTAGCTGGCTACTTATGGAATTTTGGAGACGGCAAAAGCAGCACGTTACCAACACCAACCAATACCTACGCAGACACGGGAACTTATGTTTTAAAACTAGTAGTAACCAGTACCGGCGGTTGTCAAGATTCTACAACATCGATTGTAAAAGTGTACCCTACATTTAAAACAGATTTCTCGGTTACCGGTAATTGCGTACTTAATAATTATGCTTTCAAAGATTTAACCAGCAGCAAATATGGCACTGTCAATAGTTGGCGCTGGAGTTTTGGAGACGCTGGCAGCACTGCTGATAGTGCCACCACAAAAGACACGGTTTGGAAATACAGCGCTGCACAAAAAGCAACTGTCACACTTATTTCAACCAATAACAAAGGATGCATAGACACCCTCACCAAACAAATTGATATTTTAGATAAACCACAAATCAATCTTCCTTTTAAAGACACGCTTATTTGTAGTAACGATACCCTTACATTAAAAGCGTTTATTGCAAGTACAACCACCATTAGTTGGGTGCCCAATAATGCTGCCAATAAACTAAGAATTATTGGTGCAAATACCGCAAGCCCCAAAGTATATCCAAACGATACTACTAAATATTATGTAACAGTTCAGGACAATGGATGTAACGCCACAGATAGTGTAATGGTGAACGTACTTCAATTTATTAAAGTAGATTTAAAAACAGATAGTACCATTTGTAGGGGTGATAGTTTTGCACTTGCGCCTACTTCTTTTGCGCTATCTTATTTGTGGCGTAGTTCTGGTGGCGATGTGGTAGACAATATTAAAAACCCAATTGTACAACCAGTAACCAATACGCAGTATTTTGTAACTGCTAATTTGGGTAAGTGTCAAGATAAAGACTCAATACTTATTAAGATAGTTGCTACGCCATCTGTAAACGCTACACTCGATACCACTATTTGTTTTGGCGTTACGCTCCCATTACAAGCCACCATCAGTGCTAGTAAATTTACATGGAGCCCTACAA
>JAOASV010000307.1:13537-16455 GCA_030158535.1 Sediminibacterium sp. | reverse complement strand
GACCTGTAAGCTCTACAGCTTATGTGATTGCTGTTTCTGATACACTCGGATGTCCAAAAGTTGTTACCGATACTATACGCGTAACCGTTGTCCCGCGCATTATACCAAACGCCGGAAACGACACCATGGCCGTTATTGGAAGACCTATGCAGCTTGGCGCCAGTGGCGGACTCAGTTATGTTTGGAATCCTTCTACCTTTTTAAACAATCCGCTCATTGCAAACCCGGTATTTATAGGTGCAGCAGGTACCGACTCGGTTGTATACACAGTAAGGGTATATACACAGGCCGGTTGTTACGCCGAAGACAATGTAACCGTTACCATTTTTAATGGTATTGCCAACATATGGGTGCCGTCTGGATTTACGCCTAATAAAGATGGCAAAAATGATATTTTAAGACCTATTACAAAAGGGATCAAACAATTGATTCACTTTAATGTTTTTAATAGATGGGGGCAACTCATTTATACAACCAGTAAATTAGGTGAGGGCTGGGATGGAACATACAAAAATGAATTGCAACCAAATGGCGCCTATGTGTATGAAGCAGTAGGCATCGATTATGCAGACAATAAAGTGTACACCAAAGGAACGAGTGTAATCATTAGATAAAATAAATTATGAGTAAAACAATTTTAATTACAGGTGCCACTTCTGGTTTTGGAGAAGCCATGGCGCATGTATTTGCAGCAGCAGGTAACAAATTAATTATTACCGGCAGAAAAGAAAATTTATTATCGGCGTTACAAGAAACACTTGTTGCAAAATATAATGCAGCAGTACATACCCTCTGCTTTGACGTACAAAATAAAGAAGCTGTTTTTGCAGCCATCAAAACAATTCCTGCTCATTTTTCTGATATTGACGTACTCATTAACAATGCAGGTCTTGCACTAGGTCGTGACGCTTTTCAGGACGCCAACCTAGACGATTGGGAAACCATGATTGACACCAACGTAAAAGGTTTACTCTATGTAAGTAAAGCCGTGCTTCCACTCATGATTAACAATAAAAAAGGGCATATCATTAATATTGGCTCCACGGCAGGTGTAGAAGTATACAAAGAAGGAAATGTATACTGTGCCAGCAAGCACGCCGTTGCTGCTATTTCAAAATCAATGCGCATCGATTTATTGCCACAACATATTAAAGTAACAGCTATTCATCCGGGTGCTGCAGAAACTAATTTTAGCAATACTAGATTTAAAGGAGATGAAGCAAAAGCAGCAGCTGTATACGAAGGATACAAAGCACTAGAAGCTGTTGATGTGGCAAATGTTGCCTACTATGTAACTAAGCTTCCGGATCATGTATGCATCAATGAACTTGTTGTAACCTGCACCAGCCAGGCCAACTCCTTTTATTTACAGAAGTAAAAGTTTCGTAGGATTGATTCGAAATTAATTTATCCAAAATCAATTTCGGTATTGTCGCCAATATTTAAACTGCGCGAAAGGCCTTTAACACTAGCGTCACTTCCTATTAAGGAATTGTCAAGTACTACTTCGTGTAGGTTGGTATAGCTACCAATAATACTATCTCTAATAATGGATTGTGTAATAGTGGTATTAGGGCCAATGGTTACATTGGGGCCAACAATGGCATTTGTAATGGTACAACCCTCTGCAATACTTACTGGATTAATGATAATGGTATCGGTGTAACCATGATTATCTGGTACATGTACGTCCATCTTTTTTAATAGCAGGGCATTGGTTTCAAGTATCGATTCTTTTTTACCACAGTCAAACCAATTGGCTACTTTAAAAGCTGTAAACTGAGTGCCTTTTTGAATCATGCAAGCAAGTGCATCCGTTAGATTGTATTCACCCCTAGTAGTAATATTTTCTACAAATAGTTGATGAAGGCATTCAAATAAAACAGCTGTTTCGTTGATCTTATAAAGTCCAACAAGGGCCATATTACTTTTAGGAATAGCAGGCTTTTCTACCAACTGTTCAATAATTCCATTGTCGTCAATGGTAGCTACCCCAAAATTACGCGGGTCGTCTACTTTTCTTACCCCAATCATACTAACGGGGCTTTCTATAATTTCTTTTACATCAAATTCACAAATGGTATCTCCAAGCGCCACAAAAATGGGCTCGTCTCCAATGATTTGTTTGGTTAATTCAACCGCATGACCCGTGCCCTGTCTTTCATTTTGGTACACAAAATGCGTGGTTAAATTTGGATAGGTTTGTTTAACGTAGTCCTGAATTTTTTCGCCTAAATAGCCTACAATAAAAATAAACTCGGTGATACCTGCTTCACTTAACTGATCTACAATATGCGATAAAATGGTTTTGCCAGCAATAGGTATCAGCGCCTTGGGTTGGGTATAGGTAAGGGGCCTCAATTTTGTTCCAGCACCAGCTACAGGGATTACAGCTTTCATAACTTGGGGGATTTGAAAAGATTTACCCACATTGATTAGGGCTTCGAAAATAGTAAAATTAGGCATCATAACAACAATTGTGAATAGTTTGAGGCTTCTCGGCTCAATTTGAACCCCCATAATGAAGCCCGTAACTTATCTTTGTGCCCAAGCAAAAAAAATAGCAACCATGCAAAGAGATACCCTTGTTTTTGACATCATCAACCAAGAATTAGCACGCCAACGTAGAGGCATCGAACTCATTGCTTCTGAAAACTTTACAAGCCTTCAAATTATGCAGGCGATGGGGGGTGTGATGACCAATAAATATGCCGAGGGGTATCCAGGACGCAGGTATTATGGTGGATGTGAAATTGTGGATCAAACAGAGCAGTTAGCCATTGATCGTTTAAAGCAAATATTTAATCTCGAATACGCCAACGTACAACCACACAGTGGCGCACAAGCCAACGCAGCACTTATGCTTGCCATTTTGCAACCTGGTGATGCAATTTTAGGTTTAGACCTTAGCATGGGTG
>JAOASV010000307.1:11736-13527 GCA_030158535.1 Sediminibacterium sp. | reverse complement strand
GATCGGGCGTTAACTTTTCTGGCAAAATTTACAAACCTCATTTTTATGGTGTTGTAAAAGAAACCGGCCTTATTGATTATGAAATGTTAGAGGCACAAGCGCGTGCTGCTAAACCAAAATTAATTATTTGTGGTGCTAGTGCTTATAGTAGAGATTGGGATTACGCACGTATCAGAAAAGTTGCCGACGAAGTGGGTGCTTTTGTACTTGCTGACATTGCACATCCTGCTGGATTAATTGCTAAAGGTTTATTGTCTTCTCCATTTGAACATTGTCATTTTGTTACCTCTACTACCCACAAAACATTGCGTGGACCTCGTGGCGGTGTGATTATGATGGCAAAGGATAGTGAAAATACTTTAGGCTTAAAAGATATTAAAGGAAATCTAAGACTATGGTCTAATGTTATTGATATGGCTGTGTTTCCGGGCACACAAGGTGGACCACTTGAGCACGTAATTGCTGCTAAAGCCATCGCGTTTGGTGAAATATTAACTGATGAGTTTTTAGTATACCAACAGCAGGTGCAAAAAAATGCGCAGGCTATGGCTAAAAACTTTACAGACAAGGGCTATGAAATTATCAGTGGCGGTACCGATAACCACTTGATGCTAATTGATTTACGCAACAAAAATATTAGTGGTAAAAAAGCAGAGCAGGTTTTAGGACACGCAGACATCACGGCCAATAAAAATATGGTACCTTACGATGACAAGTCTGCCTTTGTTACCTCAGGGATCAGATTTGGTGTTGCTGCTATTACTACAAGAGGCATGGTAGAATCAGATATGGCTTTTGTTGTAAATGCAATCGACAAAGCGCTAATGAACCCAGATGATGCAGCGCTTCTAGAAAAATTAAAAGGTGAGGTAAACGAGTTTATGTCTCAATTTGTTTTATACCCAGAGCTATGATACAACGCATCCAAACCCTATGGTTACTATTAGCAAGCATTTGCGCTTTTGCATCTGTTAAGCTTCCTTTTTATTATGGTAGCTTAGAAGTACCTGGCCCAACGGTAACTATCACCCCTTACGATCATTTTATGTTACTCGTATTTGTGATTGCTACCGGTCTTGTTGCGCTAATCAATATCTTTTTGTACAGCAATAGAAGCTTGCAAATTAAAATAAGTGTGGTAGGCATTTTACTAGGTCTTGTAAATCTGATGCATTACTTCCTATACATGCGAAACTTTAAAACGGGTGGACTATCGCTGTATTCGATCTTAAGCTTTTTAGTGCCTATATTTTTTATACTGTCTATTATAGGTATGTATAAAGATCAAAAGTTGCTTAAGAGCCTCGACCGTTTAAGATAAAACATAGCGGGCTCGCATCTGATTTCGCGTATTAATAGCAATTACAAGTACTTACAAATATTTTGCGGTATGAGATGCGGCGCATTTTTTAATGCCCAGCGGAACACCTTCATATACAACGGTTCCGCCACCATCTCCAGCTTCAGGCCCCATATCTATGAGCCAATCTGCCGATTTGATAACGTCCGTGTTGTGCTCAATTACAATTAGCGAATGACCCTGGTCAATAAGTGCCGAAAATGAATTGAGTAATTTTTTGATGTCATGAAAATGAAGGCCGGTAGTAGGTTCATCAAAAATAAACAGCATTTGACCATGCCCCTTACCCTTGCCTAAAAAGCTGGCAAGCTTTACACGCTGGGCTTCTCCACCACTTAAGGTATCACTACTCTGACCTAGTTTAATATAACCAAGCCCCACCGATTGTAGTGGTAGTATGGCGTTGTAAATATTTTTATCTTCTACAAAAA
>JAOASV010000307.1:8522-11726 GCA_030158535.1 Sediminibacterium sp. | reverse complement strand
ATTCTAGTGCTTGATCGACAGAGAGTTCAAGCACATCAAAAATATTTTTGTCTTTGTAGCTCACTTCTAAAACTTCTTCTTTAAATCTTTTGCCACCACATGATTCACAAGTAAGGTGCACATCCGCTAAAAACTGCATCTCTACTACTTGTTCGCCTTCACCTTTACAGGTGTCGCAGCGTCCGCCATCTACGTTAAAAGAAAAATGCTTGGGCATAAAACCGCGCATTTTTGCAAGTGGCTGTTTAGAATACAAATCCCTAATGCCATCATACGCTTTTATATAGGTTACCGGATTACTGCGTGAAGATTTACCAATGGGGTTTTGATCTATCAGTTCTATTTGTGAAATAGAATCGATATCACCAATGATTTTGGTATGAAGGCCCACTTTGTCGGCGGGTTCACCCTTGTATTTTTGAAGAGCCGGATATAAAATTTGCTTTACCAGCGTTGTTTTACCACTACCACTCACGCCACTGATTACACAAAGTGTTTGTAGCGGAAATTTTACAGTAATATTTTTTAAATTATTTTGCCTAGCGCCTTCTACTCCAATAAAACGGGTACTCTTTCTTAAGGTTGCAGGCGCTTCGATGGCGAGTGCACCTGATAAATATTTCCCCGTTAAACTATCTGGATTTTTTATAAGCTCGTTGTAATTTCCTACCGCTACTACTTCACCACCAAGGTGCGAAGCAAATGGACCCATATCAATAATATGATCTGCTTTGCGCATAATCATTTCATCGTGCTCAACTACCACTACGGTATTCCCTAAATCGCGTAACGATTGCAATACCCCAATTAAACGCTCCGTATCACGGGAATGTAAACCAATAGAAGGCTCGTCAAGTATGTACAAAGAGTTGGTTAAATTACTTCCTAAATTTCTAGTTAATTGTATGCGCTGACTTTCGCCACCACTTAATGAATTTGCAAGTCTGTCCAGTGTTAAATAGCCAAGACCCACGTCTAGTAATGTTTGTAGGCGCTGATGGATTTCAATTAAAATACGTTTAGCAACGCTGTTATCATGCTCCGATAATACGAGCGCATCAAACCAGGTTTTCACATCACGCACCGGCATTTTACAAAGTTCACCAATATGTTTACCGCCAACTTTTATATAGAGTGCTTCTTTGCGTAAACGGTATCCGCCACAATCCGTACAAGTAGTACGGCCACGATACCTGCTTAACAAAACGCGGTATTGAACTTTGTATAAATTTTGTTCTACCTCTTTAAAAAAATCATGTATGCCATACACTTTACCAACGCCATCCCATAACTGCTGGTACTGCGCTTTGGTTAACTGTGCAATGGGTTTATGAATAGGGAAATCAAATTTAGAAGCTCCTTTAATAAATTGATCTTTCCACCAACTTAATTTTTCACCTTTCCAAGGCGCTACCGCACCTTCAAATAAACTTAATCTTGTATCCGGAATGACTAAATCGGCGTCTACCCCTAGTACCTGACTAAAACCTTCGCAAGTAGGGCAGGCGCCAAATGGATTATTAAAAGAAAATAAATTAGGCACGGGTTCTTCAAACACAATACCGTCCAGTTCAAAACGGCTGCTAAAATGATGCACTTTTTTTGCATCCACCTCTATGTACACTTCACCCTCCCCTTCATAAAAGGCTGTTTGCACCGAATCAGAAAGGCGGTGCATATCATCTTCGTCAAAGTCTTTTACCACAACACGGTCTATGAGTACCCAGGTTTGCGGGATGGTTTCTGTGGCAGAAGTAGATTTAGCGAGTGGCAATATTTTTTTTAATGCAGCAGGCGTTTGTTCCATCAGCTCTTCTATGCGCATAAGTGGCTCCGGAGCTGCTGCTACATATATTCGGGTAAATCCTTTTTGTAATAAAATGCCCAACTCTTCAAGTACGGCTCTGTTTTTATGTTGCTTTAAAGCAACCCCAATCACTACTTTACTATTTTTTGGAAGGGCGCAAATAGCTGCTACCACATCCGATACTTCATCTTTTTTTACTTCTTTGCCGCTAACTGGAGAAATGGTTTTACCAGCTCTCGCAAATAAAAGGCGCAGGTAATCATAAATTTCAGTCATGGAGCCCACCGTACTGCGTGGTGTGCGGGTAATTACTTTTTGCTCTACCGCAATGGCCGGACAAAGGCCTTTAATCATATCCACGTCAGGCTTTTCCATACGTGCCATAAATTGTCTGGCATAAGCACTTAAACTTTCGGCGTAACGGCGCTGACCTTCTGCAAACAAAGTATCAATGGTTAATGATGACTTACCGCTTCCTGATACACCCGTTACCACAATAAATTTACCGCGCGGAAATGCCACGCTTACATTTTTTAAATTGTGCACGCGCGCTCCCATCACTTCAATAGCGTCCATAGCCTTTACCTGATCCACTTTCTGGCTCTTTACCTGATCTAGTTTTTGGCTCTTTGCCACCGCTGTATCTACTTGTTTTTTTGCTGCCATAAATCTTACACAATGTAAACAGATTATCGCAGCATAGGTTTAGTTGAGGGTTAAATAAACCGGATTTTTTTCAAGCACACACAATTTTTTTTGGATTTATTCGATGTGAATAACCAAACCCCTCTTTTGCAATGTATCCACAAGCGATCAACCAGCATAAAAGATAACTAATTTGAACCCCGAGAAAGAAAATAGACTATGAAAACACTCGAACAGGTTGCAGATTTAGATTTGATACGCTCTTTTCAAGCAGGTGACACTGAAGCCTTTGACGTGCTCGTAACACGTTACAAAGACCGCATCTATTCGTCTATATTATTTTTTGTAAAGGATACATACTTAGCCGAAGACCTGTTTCAAGACGTGTTTATCAAAATTATTGATACCCTAAAAAATAAGCGCTACACAGAAGAAGGTAAGTTTTTACCATGGGCGCTCCGAATTGCACACAACTTATGTGTCGATTATTTTAGAAAGGTTAAGCGTACCCCTGCCATTAAAACTTCTGACGATCAAGATATTTTTGAAGTGATCAATGTGTCACAAGAAGCGCCGGACCAAAAACTAATGCGTGGTGAAAGTCATGACAAAGTGCGCCGCATGCTTGATTTACTTCCGGAAGAGCAAAGAGAAATTATCGTGCTCAGACACTATGCCAATTTAAGCTTTAAAGAAATCGCTGAAATTACCAACTGCAGCATTAATACGGCACTGGGTCGTATGCGTTACGG
>JAOASV010000307.1:0-8422 GCA_030158535.1 Sediminibacterium sp. | reverse complement strand
TCAAATGCTGCTTTTACAGCATCTAAATGCTTGATAAAGCCAGCCACACTTGGGTCGTAGCCGTATTTAACATCGCTAAGTGGCTTACCATTTAAGTCCAAAAACATATAGAGCGGTTGTGCATTAAAACCAAAGGTTTTGATTTCGTAGTCTAGGTTTTTATCGCCAACAGTCACAATTTTAACGCCGTTTTTATCGGTGTACTGTTCACTTGCAGGCAGTTCTTCCGATTCATCTACATATAAACTTACGAGCACAAAATTTTCTTTGATGCGCGATAATACCGCCGGGTCTTTCCACACCTGCTCTTCCATTTTTCTACAATTTGGACAGGTATGCCCCGTAAAATCGAGCATGATGGGCTTCTTTAAAATTTTAGCAGCAGCCATCCCTTCTTCCAAGTCAAAATAAGCCGTTAACCCAAATGGTACGTGTAATTTGTTGGTATACTTTTTTGGTGGAGCTGCCTGGTTTCCTGCTGCACTATGCACCGTCCCTGCGTTTCCTATTTTATATTGAAGGTCATTTAAATTAAATTCTTGCGTAGTAGACGGTGGTATAAAACCACTGAGTGCCTTAAGTGGTGCACCCCATAACCCTGGCACCATGTACACGGCAAAACTAAAACTAGCCATCGCAAAAAATAAACGCGGCACCGATACAAATGGCAAATCGCTATCGTGTGCAAATTTTAGTTTGCCAAGTAAGTAAAGGCCCAGTAAGAAAAACACTACAATCCATAATACTAAAAACACATCTCTATTTAAAATACCTAAATGATAAGAGAGGTCTACGTTGGATAAAAATTTAAGTGCAAGTGCCAATTCAATAAATCCAAAACTCACTTTGATGGTATTTAACCAACCACCACTTTTTGGTAATGATTGTAGCATTGACGGAAAAAATGCAAACAAACTAAACGGAATAGCGAGGCCTACACCAAAACCCATCATACCTATAATGGGCGCGAGTCCTACGCCTTGCATACTGGTTTGTCCAAGCAGGGTTCCAACAATTGGACCCGTGCAAGAAAACGAAACAATCACCAGCGTTAATGCCATAAAAAAGATGCCGAGCAATCCCCCTTTGCCCGCTTTTTGATCCGCTTTATTGGCCCAACTATTTGGAAGCGCCAATTCAAAAGCACCAAAAAAGGAAATCGCAAAAACGATAAACACCACAAAAAAGAAAATATTAGAAACCGGGTGCGTAGAAATAGTATATAAAATTTTATCGCCAAAAATAAGTGTAAGCACCAGTGTTGGAATGGTATAAATAAGTACAATCGACAAAGAATACCAAACTGCATTTTTTAAACCTTCCATTCTTGTTTTGCTGCGCTTTAAAAAAAAGCTAACCGTAACTGGAATTAATGGAAATACACATGGCGTAATTACTGCCAGAAGTCCCGTTGCCAAACAAAGTAAAAAGATGCTCCACATAGAGCCTGCTTCCGCGGCAGGAGCTGCATCAGTTGCTGTAGCCTTATCCGCGACAGCACCCTCAACCGTTACATTTATTTTTTCTTCGCCACTTGGAAACTCTTCGCCTTTTATACCCAGCCAATTAAATGAACCTTTAATAGCGCCGGTACCCGCTTTAAAATAAACGGTGTATACATATGTTACGCTATCATAAGCGGTTCCCTTATCAGTGCTTCCAGGAAGCGCCACGGCACCTGCTACACCTTCTTCTTTAATTTCAGCGGCAACGGTTAAAGCACTATCCAACTGTAGAGCAGACACAAAAACATCGTCACTATTTATTTTAACAGCGGTAAAAATACGCGTACCGTTTGAGGCAGTAGCTTTTACCATTAATGTGGCTGAAGTATCGGACAATTTGTTTGCCAAAAAAACAAACTGCACAGGTTGTTTAACGTCCTGTGCAGCTATAAATTGAAACGATTGCACTACTACGAGTGCAACAATAAATAATATTTTCTTAGTCATTATTGAAGCTTAAGATCAAAAGTTTTTTTGCTAGGTGGCAAGCACTGACGGTCATCACAAACCATATATGCCACAAATCCACTGATATTTGTTTTTACACCGCCGCGAACTTTAATAGTTTGCGTATAAGTAGCAGTTTCGCCAATAAAACGAACCGTAGTTTTAAAAAGCTCGTCGTACACCTGCTTTACTTGACCGGTTTCTTTGGTAGTACCTACTACAGTTATGAGTGGATTTTTATTAAAATTAATTTTAGTAGGTACCGGACCACCTTTGCCTGTGGTTTGAGAATAAATGTGCCAATCCCCTTCTATGTTTGCAGTAGCTGTAAATGTGTAGGTGTCAGCACTTACTTTTTTTACAGAATAAGACCAGTCTACAGGATCCTGAATTTGAGCAGCAGCGGAAACCGTAATCCAAATAACAGATAAAAGGCTAACAATTTTTTTCATAACAATTAATTTAACCCAAGTAATTCAAAAACTTTTTTTCCATCGATATTTCCAAGGATACTTGATGTAGCACGCTCAGGGTGAGGCATCATACCAAATACATTTTTAGTAGCATTAGAAATGCCGGCAATATTTCTGGTAGCCCCGTTAGGGTTGCTTCCTTCTGTTGCATTACCATTTGCATCACAGTAAGTAAAAATTACTTGACCATTTGCTTCTAAGGCATCCAGTGTTTTGTTGTCAGCAAAATAACGGCCTTCGCCATGCGCAATAGGTATTTGTAAGGCACCTGTTTTTGGGTTGGTAATAAATACATTTTTGCAAATGAATTGCTGATTGGCATTTTGTAATAATACGCCAGGCAGTAAACCACTCTCACATAATATTTGAAATCCATTACACACACCAAGTACTTTGCCACCTCTGTTTGCAAAATCTATAACCGATTGCATCATGGGGCTAAAACGAGCAATGGCTCCACATCTTAAATAATCACCGTAAGAAAATCCACCCGGAAGTACAATACAATCGTCGGTGGTAAACATGCTTAGGTCTTTGTCTTTATGCCATAACATAATCACTTCCTTACCCAAATCTTGGGCCAAAGCGTCTTGCATATCTCTGTCACAATTAGATCCTGGAAAAACGACCACACCAAACTTCATAAAATGTATAATTATCTGATAGAATGGTACAAAGGTAACCCTCAAAAAGATAAGCAAAAGGCTAAATTTTCACCAAATGCCAGTTGTTGATAATTATAAGCCCTAAAGCCGTCCAAAATAGGAAATTAGGCATCAAAAGGGACTTTGGGTTGCTATATCCATTAGAAATGGTTGCAGATAGCGGAATCAGACCCATGAGCAGTACTTGAGCACCTAAACTGCTAAATATAAAGGGACTGATAAGCAACATAAATAGAAGCACCATCATAACGCCCCAGTTTTTACGAATTTGTATCACAAGCCTACCCACGTGTTGCTGTAATTGATAAAGACCAACCAGTGTAGCAAACAGTATAAATCCAAGGTTGATGAGGTATGTTTTTTCGAGGCCCTTTAGTGGCGATCCAAATGAAACATTGGGTAAATAAGTGCCTACCAATGAAAATTGATTGTTTAAATAAAGAAATACTAAAACAAAATAATAGGGTAGCAATATACCCATGAGTAGTACCAGCCACTCGGCAATTCTAAAGGGCCTTACCACAGCGAGGGCAAATAGCACCACCACAATTAAAATAGCCGTAGGATGAAAAAGTAAAATGGAAACACCTGCAATAATGCCGATATTAAACAAAAGCGTTTTGGGTTCCGGATTGTTATACAGTCTACTGAGTTTGATAAATATCCAAAGTGTAAGTGAGTTGCTAACCAGCGTTGTCGTAATCATATCAGAGCGCATCATAAGGCCCGACAAAAGAACATAGGTCATGGCAGGCACATAATTGACACTAGAAAACATGCGCAAATCCTGCATCACCATATTAAGCCGTAACGCCTGTGACACTAGTAAAGCATGGAAAAGAATCACTTGAACAGCTAGGGGTAAGGTATATAGATAGTTAGCAAGTACATACGAAAACAGTCCGTTTTGCTGTCCAGCTGCTACAGTTGGTTGCAGTGCTTGTGCCCCAGGGTGCAAATGCACACCCACACTTAATAGGAGCACGAGTAAAATATTGACAACAGATCTATCTCTAAATAAAAAAACCATGTACTATGTTTCGGTCTAAAAGTACGCTAATAATCAATTTTAGCAAAACAAGTATAGCCTCTATACATACACGGCACAATAATTTGTCTGAGCCCAACTTGCTTAGCAAGCCTAGGCATAAACTCATGTCCTCGATCTACATTTTTAAAGCTTGGATTTCTATTGATTCTGCCATCTGGTGAAATGGCCTGATTGGTTAACACGTTTTGATTTTTTTCTTGCATGTTAAAAATAAAATTGAGCTGATCGCCAGAATTTAACATTGAAAAACCAATGAAATTTTCGGAATTATCGTCGTACTGATTTTTACGAATCATATTACTCCACTCCATGTTACCTTTTGCATCAAAAGAAATGACAGCAATATTTTCGGCGTAATACCTAACCTGATTGTTGTTGTTGTTAAAAAATGCATTGTTACGACCCCATGGAGAAAGACCCATGCCACCCATTGGACTGTTCCAAGAATAATAATCCATGGGAGACCAAAAAGGAGAGCCATATAAATAATCCCATCTATTGAGCGTACTACCCTTAGAGGAAGAAAAAACAGATTCTGAAATCATCATAAAACCACCGTCACGTCTTAGAATAATATTCTTTAAAAAATAATCATTGAAGGCCGCTTTTGCGCCATTTTGCCCCTTTGCATCTTCTTTAAATTCTTCCGAAAAATAAGTAGTAGCGTTTAACAACTCTTTGTCCAAAGCCTTGTCCCACAAGGTAAAGTAGACGCCCTCTACATTTCCGCGTCGTTGTTTGCCAAAAAAAGAAGTGATTAAATAATGCTTATTTAAGTTGTCAACTTTAATATGAATATCGTCTAAATAAATACCCTTAACGGCTAAATCAGAAATATACGCAAGGTCATTATTTGCTTTTTTAGTAATCAGTGAAACCTTATTGATATTGTCGTTTTGAGAAGTACCACTTGCTCTTACACAAATCAAATCGCCATCATTGTCAAGTGCAAATTCTGCTAAAAAATCGTTGCGCTGCGGCATGGGTAATTCGATACGCGATTTTCGAATAAGAGAAAAATTTTGATCAAATAAACAAGTCGTTAATACGTGCAACTTTTCATTATGGCTATTGATTTTAAAAATCATGATCTTTTTCTTGTCCTCACTCACTACCAAAGAATACAATCTGTTTGAACCAATAGAAGCAGCATCTAGGGTGCTATCAAGCTCGATGGGTTCCGATAATAAATTGCCGTCGCTATCCATTTTTACCACCATGCAATACACGGTGTTTTTTCTTTGAAACTGATAGAGCATGTAAAAGTGATTGGCGTAGGCTAAAAAGTCAGTTTGCATGAGCCTATCCGGCATATTGAGTTGTTGCTTGCCCAACAGGTTCATTTCTGGGTCAAACACCGAAAGGGTATGACTTTCTCTATAGTTTTTATAGACCAGTATCTTACCGCCTATTTTACCGAGTACTTCAAAACTATAAGAACGAGGATCGTCTTTATCAGGTTCAGAATAGGCAATTTGCTGTGCTTTTAGGGCAAAAGGCAGCAGGATAACCAGCAAAAAAAGAAGTAAAAATGACTTTTTCATACCAAAAAGCTTTAGACCCTCAAAGTTAAGCCCCTTTCACAAGAACTGCCTTACCAAAAGGCTAAATAAATCTTAAGGTATATACCTATATATTTAGAACCCGAACTTGTTTTTTACTATACATTTGTGCAGCATAAACATCATATACGTGAGCAAGAATCTTAACAAAGTCACTTCTGCAGGACTCATCATTGCACTAGGTATCATTTACGGAGACATTGGAACCTCTCCCCTTTACGTTTTAAACGAAATTATTACAGGTAGAGAAATAAGCGATTTGCTTATCATTGGTTCTTTGTCTTGTATTATTTGGACGCTCACGCTCCAAACAACTTTCAAATACGTAATACTCACTTTAAAAGCCGACAACAAAGGTGAAGGTGGTATTTTTAGTTTGTATGCACTTGTAAGAAGACGCAAAAAATGGCTTGTAATTCCGGCCATGATTGGCGGTGCTGCCCTTTTAGCCGATGGTATTATCACGCCACCGATTACTGTTACTTCAGCTATTGAAGGGTTAAGACAAATTCCTGCATTTCACGATATTACGCAGCAAACCATTGTAACCATTGTTATTGCTATTATAAGTTTGCTATTTTTTGTACAACAATTTGGTACCGCATCTATTGGAAAATTGTTTGGCCCCATTATGATGGTGTGGTTTAGTATGATTGCCATTTTAGGCCTATCGCATATTGTAGACGAACTAAGTGTATTTAAAGCATTAAACCCTTATTACGCAGTTAAACTACTCGCTACCTATCCAAAAGGTTTTTGGCTACTTGGTGCAGTGTTTTTATGTACCACTGGAGCTGAAGCACTTTATAGTGATTTGGGGCACTGCGGTAAAGGCAATATTCGTATCTCTTGGATTTTTGTAAAAACATGTTTGATCATAAACTATTTAGGCCAAGGTGCTTGGTTACTTGCACAGTATAAGGGTCAAATAATTCCTGCAGCTGTTATGGCAGATGGCTTTAACCCTTTTATTGGTATCATGCCACAGTGGTTTAAACTTATTGGTATCATCATTGCTACTGCAGCGGCTATTATTGCGAGCCAGGCACTCATATCAGGATCATTTACACTGATTAGTGAAGCGATGCGTCTTAATTTATGGCCTAAAATGAAAATCAATTATCCAACCGAAGAAAAAGGACAATTGTATATTCCAGGTATTAGCCTTTTATTATTTGTAGGTTGTGTAGGTATCACTTTATACTTTCAGAAATCGGCTAACATGGGCGCTGCCTATGGCTTAGCGATTACGCTTTGCATGATTAGTACCTCTATTTTGTTTGCTAACTTTTTAGTAAGCAAACGAACACTACCTGCTTGGATTTATTTATACCTCGCTGTTTATCTACTCATAGAGAGTTCATTTTTAATTGCCAACCTAGAAAAATTCATGCATGGTGGTTATGTAACACTTATTGTAGGTGGTGCTCTATTTGCTGTAATGTATGTATGGTTTAGAAGTAGGAAAATTAAAAATAGATATGTTGAGTTTGTACATTTAGAGGACTACATTCCAATGATTCAGGAATTAAGCAACGATAAAAGCATTCCTAAATATGCAACGCATTTAGTGTACATGACCAGTGCCAATAACCACAACGAAATTGAGCATAAAATCATCTATTCAATTTTAAATAAAAAGCCAAAACGTGCCGATATTTATTGGTTTGTACACGTAGACGTTATTGATGAACCTTACACTTGCGAATACTCTGTAGAGCATATCATTCCTAACGATATTATCAGAGTCGAATTTAGACTTGGTTTTAGAATGGAACAGCGCATTAACCTCATGTTTAGAAAAGTGGTGGAAGATTTGGTAACCAACAAAGAAGTGAATATTACCAGCCGCTACGAGAGTCTAGAAAAAAACAATGTGGTGGGTGATTTCCAATTTATTGTTCTTGAAAAATACTTAAGCCAAGACAATGATTTGCCTATTGTGGAAAGAGTGATCATGAAGCTATATTTCTGGCTTAAAGAAATTAGCCTTGGCGAAGAGCGTGGCTTTGGTCTGGATCCAAGCAATGTAACCGTCGAAAAATTCCCGCTTATTGTTGCGCCTGTTGCGAATTTAAATTTAAAGCGCGTTTATTTTGAAGGGAACGAAGAAGACGAAGAAGATGTAATTGCATAAGCCATTACATCTCTTGAACACTTACTTTTTTGGCCGTTACTTGTAAGGTATAGTTTGCGCCATGCTTGATGGCATAGTTTTCTTTGTCGTGACTAACCGGAAAATCATAACATACTGGATAATTATATTCTGCTACTGCATTTTCAATAATTTCAAACACGGTTGCACCAAATGCAGGATCCGAATCTTTGGTTTGTGTAAAGCCGCCAACAATAAGCCCAGCAAGGTTTTGAAGCATGCCGCTCCTTTTTAGCTGAATCATCATCCGGTCTATATTGTATTTGTATTCGCCAATATCTTCTAAAAATAAAATGGCATTTTTTGTTTGCAAACCAGACGATGTACCAATGGCATGTGCCACCAGTGTTAAATTGCCACCCACTAATTTTCCAGTGGCAGTGCCGGTTCTATTAAGTGCGTGTGCCCCTGCTTTATAGTTTGCTTTTTTACCCTGGAGTGCATGTTTTAAAGAAAGCACCCACTCGTTATTTGATTGTCCATTATTAAATGCGCCTGCCATGGGGGCATGCAGTGACGCTATTTTTAATACCTGGGTAAAATGATTGTGTAATAGTGTGATAT
>JAOASV010000306.1 GCA_030158535.1 Sediminibacterium sp. | reverse complement strand
TTTAATATTACCGTGAATCCTAAATCAGGGATCTTAAGAGATTTGAAAATCAATAGAAGCAGGGTGTTCTCAAATTCTACCTTCTAATAACTGTTGGTTTTTAGCGTAGTAGTTCCACATTAGTTCAAACACTTCTTCTTTTACTTCCTTACTTGTTTTTCCTTCAACGGATACCGGTGGTAAAAAATGCATTTCTATTTTTCCGGGCATTAAACAAAAGCTTGGGTTTGGAGGTAGTATATTTTTTGAATTAAATAGGATAGTAGGTAAGATTCTTTTTTGGGTATCAACTGCGAGTCTGAAGGCGCCATCGTAAAAACTTTTGAGTGGGTCCCCCGTTCTGTTGCGCGTGCCTTCTGGATAAATAAGCATATCTAGGCCTACGGCTAAAATACTTTTCATCTCTTCATAACTTTGTCTTCTGCTTTGGTCACTTCTGCGGTCTACTAATACACTTCCAAATTTATAGACCCATCCAAAAATGGGCACTTTAGAAAAACTTACTTTAGCAATAGTTTTGTTGGCTCTTGGCATAAAGGGTGTACTTACCGGTACATCCATTAAGGAGTTGTGGTTGCATACTACCACATAGTTTTCGCCTTTTACAAAATGATGGGCACCCTTAATTTTGATGCGGCATCCAATAAAAAATAAAAAAAATCGCATCCAAACTTGGGTCACTTTTCTGTGCAGAATGGCTACATGCGGTTCAGATAAAAAAAAGCAGGGTAGTAAAAAAAAGACGGCTACAAGCATGGAGCTTGCAAAAATGACGATGGCCCATACTGCTAAAATTCTTCCAGCAATAAATTGTATCGTTGATAATTTTTTTATGGGTTCGCTCATAATCTTAATTTAAATATGCCAGTCAATTACTTGAAGTCCTTGCTTTGCAAGTAATTCATTTGTTTTACTAAAATGTTTGCAACCAAAAAAACCTTTGTCTGCACTAAAAGGAGATGGGTGCGCTGCTTTTAAAACAAAATGTTTTGTTTCGTCAATTAACACTTGTTTTTGTTCCGCGAATTTACCCCATAATAAAAATACAATCCCTTTTTTTTCGTCTGATATTTTTCTGATAACGGCGTCGGTAAAATGCATCCAACCAATTTTTGCATGACTTGCGGGCTCGTTTTCACGAACGGTAAGTACTGCATTTAATAGAAGTACTCCTTGTTTAGCCCATGGGGTTAGGTCCCCATTTGTAGGTATGGGTAATCCAATATCTGATTTTAATTCTTTAAATATATTTACCAGTGAGGGTGGTGGTTTAACGCCTTTTGGTACCGAAAAACTGAGGCCCATTGCCTGACCGCTTCCATGGTAGGGGTCTTGACCTAATATAACCACTTTTACATCATTAAACGGCGTTTGATTGAATGCATTAAAAATGGCATTGCCTGCTGGAAATATATTTGCCCCTGTAGCAAGTTCTGTTTTTATATGTGCTGCTGTTTGTAAAAAGTAGGTTGATTTAAATACGGTACTCAACACTTCTTTCCAAGACGATTCAATTTTTACTTCCATAATTATTTAGTATAAAATACTAACACTGCCTGCAAATGCTTGATGTTTGCCTGATAATTTAATAACGTAATAATAAACCCCTAAAGGTAAAGTGGTTTGATTTTTTGATTTGCCATCCCAGTTTTTTCCATACCCATTTGAGGTAAATACTTGTTGCCCCGTTCTATTAAATACACTCACTGTACAATTCGGATAATAATCTAGTAATGGAATGCTCCAGGTATCATTGACGCCATCGCTATTGGGTGTAAATGCATTGGGCGGAATAACGTCTGCGTCATTCACAACAGCATTAATGGTTTGCACCTGGGCGCATCCAATAGGTGTGGTTGCTTTAATAAAATATTTTCCGGTAGCTACAATTCTTTTGGGTTGCAGTAATGGCGAAGTACATAAAGAGTCTTGCCAATAACTGTAAACCCAATTACTAGATGGAGGAGGAATAGCCGTAAGGTCGATAGTGACCGGTATTTTTACGGGTGCTGGTTGTGTAACCGTATAATTGGGATAATCATTAATGGTAACACTTGCTTTTTTGATAACACTGCATCCTGCAGGTGCGGTAAATTTGATAAAATAATTGGTACTGCTTGTAAAGCGGTGATTGCTAGGCATTAATTGCGAAACGGTAGTGTCAAAAAAGTAACTAATACTTGCGTTAGCGTCACTCCCTTTAGTGGGCGTAATACTGTCAAGCGGTATGCTACCGCAGGCCATGTAATTGGTTACTGATGTATTAGGAGGGGCACTAATGCTGGTGTTAATGGGCGCTATATTGCTACATCCAAAAGGGCTTGTCCCTAAAACAAAGTAGTTACCTGTTTGTGCAATTTTTGTTGGATTTGGTAGTGGCGTTTTTGCAAGTGCATCCTGCCAATAAGAATATTTTAAATTAGGGTCATTACCCATTGTATAATTAGTATCTGTTAAATTAATGGTTTCTGGAATACAAGCAGCAGCAGGTTGTTTGATACTAATAATTGGGTTTGGATGAACAATGACAGATAATGGTTTAGTATCCACACATCCAGCGCTATTGGTTGCCTTGACATAGATCAATCCTGATTTTCCAATTGTTTTTGGTGATGTTACATAGTCGCCACTTGTAGGGCTATTAAAATAACTCAGTTTTAATCCTGGACTACTGCCTGCTGTAACGATACTATCCGTTACATCAGCACCTTTGCTTTGGCAGGCAACAACACTATCTGCTAATTTAAAAACATATGGATCCAAAGATTTTACTATGGTGGTATATAAAGTATCTAAGCAACCTTGATTGGGGTATGGAGTAATTACAAGTGCGAGTCTGGTTTTTGGTGGTGGTGCAGGAGTGATGGTTAGTACAACATCAGTTCCAAGTAATTTAGAAAAATCATCGGTGTACCATTTGTAATCAGCAAAACCATAAGGCGCCGTTAGGTTTAGGCCCGTAATATTGGTACAAAAAACATTCCCTGTTACCGGTGTGGTGCAATTGTCATTAACATCTAAATATGCATAACCAAAATGACCACCTCTCGAACAATCGTTGGTAGTAAATTCAAGTCTTAAAGTTTTACCCTGATATCCAGGAAGTTTTAATGTAATTGGAGCCCATTCTTTGTAGAAGACAGTTCTTTTAACGGTTGATTCTTTAAAGCCCGGTAAGTTAGGTGCCGAAATAAATTCAAAAGCACCACAGGTTTCATATTTGTTATCGGTAACATTAAAAACCTTAACCATAAATTTTGGTTGCTCCCAATCTTGATGGCCAGCAGGATTTTCAAAAACAACCGCATAGTTATATATAATGCTATAATCTCCCTCTGTAGATGGAACTGTAAATGTGTAGGAAACTCCTTGAGCCTCTGCTTGAGTTTGGTCGTTTCCAAGTTTTAACGAATAACCGCTGCCGTTGGGGCAACTAGTAGGGAAGCCACCATAATAGTCTTTGGCGGTAGTACCCGGAAAGTTAGTGATGATGGTATGTTTGCCGTCTTGGGGGCTTCCTAAGACCATGTTTAAGGCGCCATTGGAGCGCGCTATAGAACCGTCATAAGCGTCCCAACTACCTAAATTTCCGGTTTCGAAGCCAATATTGGGTGGGCAGCCCTGGCCCAATACCTGAAATACCCCCAGAAATAGAGATAAACAACTCAAAAATAAGTAGGTACGGGCGGTTAACATACCTTGTAAATGTCGGAAAAATAAATGGCAATTGGGGAGTAAATGGCATGAAAAAGCCCCAAAAATAGGTGTTTGGGGCTTTGTGAACCGGATTGGATTCGAACCAATGACCTACTGCTTAGAAGGCAGTTGCTCTATCCAGCTGAGCTACCGGTCCTTAATAGAGTGGCGCAAAATAAAGAAAAAATGGCCATAATTTCAAAAGAATTCATGGTATTCCTAAGGAGCCCAATTAGTTGTGTCCGTTTTTTTAAAAGTCTTTACTTTGCATCAAACGAATGCTTGTGAGTTACAATTATTTGCCATTAGACCAAAAATGGCTCCATTTTAGCCAGGTAAAAAATTTATTAACGCATGATCAGGATGTGTCTATCACTTTTGATGCGCATGATCAAATAATCAAATGCCGAGAATATTTGGATCAAAAAATGGCCCAAAAAGATAAAAATTATTACGGCATTAACACGGGTTTTGGTTTTTTACAAAACATTACCATCGATGATTCTCAAATAGAACAACTCCAATACAATTTAATTGTTTCACATGCCTGCGGACTTGGTGAACAGGTGCCGGAGCAAATTGTGAAACTCATGCTCATGCTTAAAATTAAGTCGTTGAGTTATGGGTATAGTGGCGTGCAAATTGATACGGTTAAACGTTTGTTGGAAATGTATAATAACCGTGTGCTTCCTGTGATATTTACACAAGGTTCACTGGGTGCTTCTGGTGATTTATCGCCATTAAGCCATTTGAGTTTACCACTTTTAGGACTTGGTGAAGTAACCATTGATGGCGTTAAACATAGTACAGCAAGTATTATGGAGCGCTACAACTGGAGTCCTATAAAATTACAAAGTAAAGAAGGGTTGGCGCTTATTAATGGCACTCAATTTATGAGTGCTTATGGTATGTATTGTTTACAAAAATCTGAGCATTTAATTGAAATGGCGCATTTGGTTGCTGCACTTTCTTTTGATGCTTTTAATTGTACTACAGAGCCTTTAAGCCCGCAAATACACGCTATTAGAGCACATGAAGGTCAGGTGCTTACTGCAAAAAAAATGCGTGATTATTTAGCAGGAAGTAGTATCGCTAATGATTCCAATAAACAAGTGCAGGATCCATATTCGTTTAGATGTATACCACAGGTGCATGGTGCTACTATCGGAGCGTTTAATCATGTGCTTGATATATTTATGCGTGAAATCAATTCAGTAACGGATAATCCCAATGTTTTTCCTGACGAAGATTTGATTGTGAGTGGCGGCAATTTTCATGGACAACCACTTGCTATTTCACTGGATTATTTAGCCATTGCGATGAGTGAGCTTGCAAATATTTCGGAGCGTAGAACCTATCAGTTATTAAGTGGTCAGCGAGGCCTTCCTTTATTTTTAGTGAAAGATCCAGGACTTCATTCTGGATTTATGATACCGCAGTATACTGCAGCAGGTATTGTGAGTGAAAACAAACA
>JAOASV010000305.1 GCA_030158535.1 Sediminibacterium sp. | reverse complement strand
CAAACGATTGCACACAATACCATCACCGTAGATGAAAAAAGTCATTTTAACGGTATAGAGGCGGTGAGCGAAAAACACAATCCTGTTCCTTTATACAATAAAGTGGGTGATTATGCTGTGCAAGCAAGTTCGGCGCTTGATACCAATGCCTATCAAAATGTGCAACTCCATAGAAGTGTATATGTAGTTGCAATTCCGGGAAATACTAAGCCTCTGGTAGTAGATTTTTTTAGAACGATGTCTAATACGGAGCATCAATATGATTTGCCTTTCAATTATATAGGCAATGTTATTTCTACTAATTTCAAATACACAACGCATGGTAATGCCATGCAAACATTAGGTAGTAAAAATGGCTATCAGCATATTTGGAAAGAGGCATCTGCAAAAGTGAAAGCGCCGTTTACGCAGTTCACTTTTTTAAATAACCAGTCATTTTATACGATTACAAGTCATGTGCAAGATTCGGCTCAAGTGTTTTTTACAAGGTCAGGTGCAAACGATCCCAACTTTAATTTAAGAAGAGAGCCTTCTTTCATCACAAGAACTAGGGCAAAAAATATGCTCGCATTAAACGTTGTTGAGTTGCACGGAAACTTTAATCCTATATCAGAAATTACTACAAACTCATACACAAAAGTTTCTTCTATCGCACCGGTAGTAGACACCGATTTGTATAGTGGTGCCGAAATTGTCATTGGAGGTAAGCGCTTATTGGTGCTTCAGTCCAATACAAATTTTGATGCTAAAGCGGCGCATCAAATTACAATCAATGGAATTACATATAGTTGGGAAGGCCCGTATGTGGTTTACTTAGAAAATAAAAAATTATAAAACAAAATAGATATGTCAGTAGAATTAAATGGAGCGAAGCGAACGGGTTTTATTACAAACGAATCGGTTGCGGAAGAGCAAATGGCACCTGGGTTGTCAAGAAAAATTATGGCTTACGACAATTCGGTAATGCTGGTGCGTGTTGAATTTGAAAAGGGCGGCGTAGGCGCTCTTCATCAACATCATCATGTACAACTTACCAATGTAGAAAGCGGTGTATTTGAAATAGAAATTGATGGTAACAAGCAAATTCTAAAAGCAGGCGATGTATTTCATGTGCCTTCTAATGTTATACATGGTGCAGTTTGTTTAGAAAAAGGTGTGCTTGTAGACGTGTTTTCACCCATGAGAGAAGATTTTTTTAATTAATCCAATAATT
>JAOASV010000304.1 GCA_030158535.1 Sediminibacterium sp. | reverse complement strand
GGCATGGCTTGTTGTTACTGCTGACAAAAAATTAGCCATTGGCTCTACCCCTAATCAAGACAATCCGCTGATGGATGTAAGTACTTTTAAAGGATTTCCATTAATGGGTTTAGATGTTTGGGAACACGCCTACTATTTGAAATATCAAAATAAAAGAGCCGATTATATTACCGCTTGGTTTAACCTGGTTAACTGGGATTTTGTAGCAGCCAGATTTGAAAAAGCCATGCAATAAATACATAACAATGAAAGTAACTACAAATTGGGTAAGTCATTTGGCATTTGATGCCAGTTCAGAAACGGGTCAAACCATACGACTAGACACCACAATCGAAAATGGAAGTTTAGATTCAGGTATGAATCCTAAAAAATTAATGTTGGCATCCCTTTGTGGCTGCAGTGGTATTGATGTTGTTGAAATACTCAACAAAATGAAAGTGCCATTTACAAAACTAAGTATCGAAGCCACTGCAGAACAAACAGATACCATTCCAAAAGTGTTTTCGGTGATTCATATGGTATACAAAGCGGATGTTGATGAAACACAATTAGATCAGTTTAAAAGAGCCGTAAGTTTAAGCCACGAAAAGTATTGTGGCGTATCTGCGATGCTTGCTAAAACATGTCCCATACATTATACCCTAGAGCGCATTTAAATAGGTTTTAAAACGCATTTGTGAAATTAGCCAAAGAAAATTTTAAGGTTCAAATTGTTATTACTAGCCTAGGCGTTGTACTATTGGCGGTAAAAACTGCGGCTTATTTTTATACGCACTCACTTTCCGTTTTAACAGATGCACTAGAAAGTATTGTAAATGTAGTAGCTGGTTTTATTGGCCTGTATAGTTTATATGTAGCTGCTAAACCAAAAGACGTAGACCATCCATACGGACACGGTAAAGCAGAACTTATATCGGCAGCAGCAGAAGGCACTTTAATTGTAGCCGCAGGCGTTTTAATTATTTACGAAACGCTCAGTAATTTTTCTAGCAACGAGCCACTACATAAACTCGACACCGGCTTATGGCTTGTAAGTGCTACTGCCGTAATCAATTATTTTGCCGGCGCTGTTTGTATTAAAATTGGTCGGAAAAATAAATCGTTGGCGCTACAGGCAAGTGGCAAACATTTACAAATAGACACCTACTCTACCCTAGCCATTGTTGCTGGTATGGCCGCCATGCTTATTTGGAAAGTGTACTGGATTGATAAAGTGATTGCGCTGGGGATGAGCCTTCTTATTATTTATAACGGTTATAAAATTATCAGATCATCGTTTGCCGGTATCATGGATGAAGCCGACCTAGATTTACTTCGTGATTTTATTGAGGTACTTAATAAAAACAAAGTAGAAAACTGGATTGACCTACATAATTTACGCGTGATTAAATATGGGAGCCTTTTACATATTGATTGTCACTTAACCGTGCCTTGGTTTTTAAATGTGCATGAAGCCCACCGCGAAATAGACAGCTTGTCGGACCTTATTAAATCACATTTTGGCGACGCCATCGAACTTTTTGTCCATACCGACGGTTGTTTAGCCATTAGCTGCGGAATTTGCAATAAAAATTGCCCCGAAAGACAAGCTACATTTGAAAAGAAACTAACTTGGACCCTCGAAAATATCGTATCCAATAAAAAACATCAATTAGAAAATTAGAAAATAGATCCTATGCAAGTTTGGAAAGATTATCAAGAAAAAAACAAAGACCGTTTTTTAGAAGAATTATTAGCACTACTGCGTATACCTAGTGTGAGTGCCAGAACAGAAAATAAAAATGACATGCTTACCTGCGCGGAGGCTGTTAAAAAAAGTTTATTAGACGCAGGTGCTACAACAGCTACTATTTATCCTACAGAAGGACATCCAATTGTATATGGCGAAAAAATAATTGATCCTGCACTTCCAACCGTACTTGTGTATGGACACTATGATGTGCAACCAGCCGATCCACTAGAACTATGGAACAGTGGCCCTTTTGATCCGGTTATCAAAGACGGAAAAATTTATGCGCGTGGATCTGCAGATGACAAGGGACAGTTTTACATGCACGTGAAAGCGCTAGAAACCATGGTGCAAACGGGTACACTTACTACCAATATCAAATTTTTAATTGAAGGTGAAGAAGAAGTAGGTAGTCCTAATTTAGCCACATTTGTAAAAGCGAATAAAGCGTTACTCGACGCTAACGTTATTTTAATTAGCGATACTTCTATGATTAGCATGGAAAATCCATCTATCGATATTGGCGTGCGTGGATTAAGTTATATTGAGGTAGAAGTGACTGGACCTAATAGAGATTTACATAGTGGTGTTTATGGTGGCGCTGTAGCCAACCCTATTACCATGCTTTCAAAAATGATTGCATCTTGTCACGACGAAAACAACCATATCACCATTCCTGGTTTTTATGACGATGTGGTTGAATCATCAGATGCCGAAAGAGCTAAAATGGCCGAAGCACCTTTTGATGCAACTGAATATGCAAAAGATTTAGGCGTGCAAACTTTATGGGGCGAAAAAGGATATAGCAGCAACGAAAGAACGGGTATTAGACCAACCCTTGAGGTAAATGGTATTTGGGGTGGCTATACCGGTGAAGGTGCTAAAACGGTGCTTCCTTCTAAAGCATTTGCAAAAATTTCTTGTAGACTGGTTCCCAATCAATCGTCTGAGGTGATTACAGAAAAAATCATCAACTACTTTACGTCTATTGCACCAGCGGGTGTAACCGTAAAAGCGTCGGAGCACCATGGTGGTGAGCCATATATGACACCTATTCATTCCAAAGAGTACCAAGCAGCTGCGAGCGCAATTGCTGCTACATTTGGCAAAGACCCTATTCCGGTAAGAGGCGGTGGTAGTATTCCTATTTGCGCTTTATTTGAAAAAGAATTGGGTCTTAAAATTGTATTCATGGGCTTTGGACTTGATAGTGATAATTTACACAGCCCCAACGAAAAATTTGACATCGTTAATTTTTACAAGGGCATAGAAACCATTCCTTACTTCCACCAATTTTATGCAAGCAGCAAGTAAAGAAAAGCTTCGTATTGATAAATACCTCTGGGCTATTCGTTTGTTTAAAACGAGAAGCCAAGCGGGCGATGCTTGCAGCAAGGGTAAGGTAAAATGTAATGGCGATAATGTAAAAGCAGCCAAAGTAGTAAACCTGGGTGATGTGTACGATGTAAAAACAGAAGCGCGCAGGTGGGTAATTAAAGTAACCGGCTTACTAGAAAAAAGAGTTCAATACCCTGAGGCTATTTTGAATTATGAAGATCAAACACCACCCGAAGAACTGGACCACGTTGCCTATCAAGCTGCTTCTTATCAAACCGGTAAACGTTTGAGTAAAATAGGAAGGCCTACCAAAAAACAACGCAGGGATATTGAGGGTTTTATGGAATAAAAAATAAAGCATGCTAAAAATTGATATTTTATCGGTACTGCCTGAACTATTAGAAGGCCCTTTTGCACACAGCATTATGAAACGTGCGCAGGAAAAGGGACTCTTACAAGTGAACGTGCATAGCCTTCGCAAGTGGGCTATTAACAAGCACGGACAAATAGATGATTATCAGTACGGTGGTGGTGCGGGTATGGTAATTTTATGCGAAACACTTGCAAATGCTATTGACGAATTACAAGCTCCTGCCCCCTTCGATGAAATTATTTTTATGACACCCGATGGTGTTAGATTTAATCAAAGTGCTGCCAATCAACTCTCATTAAAAGGCAATATTTTAATTATTTGTGGCCACTACAAAGGCATTGACGAACGCATTAGAAAGCAGTACGTAACACAGGAAATTTCAATTGGAGATTATGTACTTAGTGGTGGAGAACTAGCCGCAGCAGTGGTTGTAGACGCTGTGGGCCGTTTAATTCCGGGGGTATTAAACGATGAAACATCAGCACTTACCGATTCTTTTCAGGATAATTTATTAGCACCGCCCGTATATACTAGACCCGCCGATTTTAGAGGCGATAAAGTACCAGACGTTCTCTTACAAGGCGATCCTAAAAAAGTGGAAGAGTGGAGATACGAACAATCGGTGCAGCGTACAAAAGCACGCCGCCCCGATTTGTTAGATTAATATTTATTTATTTGATGCTAATTACTGGCACCATTTTTTCGTGAATCATTTGATTGAGTGCCTTAAGATCCTTATCCATCATGCCTTTCAAGCTCGTTAAAGCAACGTCTGCTTGACCTTTTAAATCAGCAAATGCTTCCACTGCTTGTTTGCTTGGTGCTGTTTGACCACTTGCCACCACATTAAATAAGCCTGCAATTTTATCGTTTAAACGAATAGGATAATTAAGTACATCCTGACCACTCTTTGCTTTTGTTTGGTAGAGCACTTCTTCGATACCCGTCATTTTTTTAACCACCGAATCAGCAAATGCTTTCAATTCTTTTTGGCCATCAAGCTTTGCCGTGAACTCATTTACTTGAGAACGCACCGCTCTAATATCTTTAATGGCTTTTTGAATTTCAGAAAACTTATCACGCACACTTAATAAAAATGCAACTTGCGCGTCATAGTCTGCTTCTGTAGCTGTATAATTAGGGTTGGGCTTAATTACAAATGGAACCAGCACAGTATCTTTTTGATAAACAAAACGAGCTGTGTATTTACCTGGCGCTGCTTTAACAGTACCCACACCACCATTCCATAAAATTAAACCATCAAGGCGCTCAGCTGCCGGATAATTCATATCCCACTCAAACTGATTGATGCCTTCTGTAAACTCAATTTTATCTTGTGGATCTTTTGCATTTTTGCTAAAGGTTCTGATTACTTTATTCTTTTTATCCAGCACAGCAATCGATAATTTACTGCTGTCTGTAACACCTTTTACATAATAGTTGATCACAGAACCTAGTGCAGGATTGGCGCCCATATTGGCTGCCATGCCACCACCAAAGCCACCGCGTCTTCTTCCACCGCCTTCTGATCTTACAACCGGGTTTGCATCAAATACATGGATGTTTTTAGCATAGTTAGCTGCTTGATGCTGCTGAACAATACTTAAATCATCAATGATCCAAAATGCTCTACCCTGGGTAGCAACAATCAAATCATTTTCTTTAATGGTTAAATCAGTGATAGGAGTTTCGGGTAAATTAAGTTGGAACTTTTTCCAATTAGCACCATCATCAAAAGAAATATACATTCCAAACTCTGTACCTGCATATAATAAACCTGGGCGCTTATGGTCAGCGCGTAAGGCTCTTGTA
>JAOASV010000303.1 GCA_030158535.1 Sediminibacterium sp. | reverse complement strand
CATTTTAATCTTAGGATCTTTGTATGTAAATTATCAAACATATACCTCTTTAAAAGTGCAGAAATTTGTGATGGGCGAGATCAATGAGGATCCAAAAATGGCATTAGATGAAGTGAAAGATGCATTCCCTGAGATCCCTAATTTGTCTACCTCGACCTTGCCAATTAAGGCACTTGTTGCACGCTATTATTTAAGAGATAAAGAATATGAGCAGGCTATGCGTTTATTAAATGCATCAGACGCAGTAAATCCTTATTTACATTATAATGACTTTATAAAAACAGCAGTTTTCTCTTCTCAAGCAAAATTTGATAGTACACTATTTTATGCAAAAAAGGCTTTTTACAATTGGCCTAGGGCAACCAGTTACTATAAAAATATGATTTTTGCAGCTGCGAAAATGAAAGATACAGCAGAGGCAACCAAGGCTTTCAAGACCTATACTAAATATAGAAATTCAGGAGAGGGGTGGAATCAATATATACTAGCATTAATCGAGATCAACCAAACTCCTGTTGCTGTTACAAAAGCATTATTAGATTCTGCTAAGTTAAAGTTCCCGGGTGATAGTGCCATTTTTGTGAGAACATCTGGCTTGTTATATGGCAATGCAATGTCTACAGGTGCTTTACCAAATTACGCAGTCATGGGCGCTCAGGCATTTCAAAAAGGACAATATGCCAATGCAGCTAAATGGTATATCAAAGCAAGCGAGTTAGATCCAACGAACTATACCCATTTTGAAAATATTGGTATTTGTTATTACACAAGTAAGACATTTGACAAAGCGGTATTGTATTTTGATAAAGCTATCTTGCTGCCAACTGCAAATACAGGCAAGTCTGAATTCTTTAAAGCCATGTCATTCATTTCGATGGGAAAGAAAGACCAAGCATGTGGTGCATTACAAGCAGCAAAGGCTAAAAAATATCCTGGAGTAGACACTTTTATTGCGCAAAATTGTAAATAGTACCGTCTCCTATACCCACTCATTTCAACAATAGTCATAAACCTTGGTGACATATATCACAATGGATCATATTGTATCATTGTAGTTTTGGTGTCTAAATAATAAGACATGGAAAACGAAATGATAACACAAATGCCTAGAATTGGCGACATGGCTCCTGACTTTACAGTAACAACTACTACTGGCCCATTGACACTCTCTGAATACAATAAAGGAAGCTGGGTAGTCATGTTTTCACACCCTGCAGATT
>JAOASV010000302.1:3850-5271 GCA_030158535.1 Sediminibacterium sp. | reverse complement strand
CAGTAAGCCCTTCTATAGCTGCTTCATAATCTGCTGATTGCAGCATCATTTTTTCAATTTCATGCTGCTCGTCTGGGGTTGCAGTGCCTGATAAATATTTTTCCAATACCTGCTCATTCACGGAAACGTCCTTTTCTAATATGTCTAAAAGATCATTCATCTTGCAAGCGCTTTTCAATTAATAACTTTAAATTTCTTTTTCCATTTTGAATATGACTTTTAACTTCTAGTAGGGTATATCCTGTAATGGATGCAACGTTTTGATAGCTATTTTTTTGGAGGTAAAATAGCGTAATACATTTTTGTTGTGCCTCATTTAGTAAAGGAAGCATTTGTTCCAATAAAGATGCTAGTTGTTCTTTTTGTAAGGCTTCCATTTTGTCAGATTCAGCACTAGCTACTTGTTCTAAACTACTTGCATCCACCATTTTGTTTTGTTGCCTTAAAAGCACGAGGCAATGATTCTTACAAATCATGTACAGCCAGCTTTTTAAGTAGGTAACCTTGTATTTTTCCAATTCAAGAATGGCTTTTAAAAATACCTGCTGCACGGCGTCTTTGGCAGCTTCTTCGTCTTTTAAATATTTCATGCAAAGACCCAGTAGTAAATACGTATGTCTTTCTAGTGCAAGTCCAATCCACAACGAATCTCTGCTCTCATAGTAGCGTTCAAGCAAATTTTGGGTGGTGATATGTGAATATTTCAAATCCTGCACGTCTTAAAAATACTTCTTTTTAAAGAGATACTACAATCTACAAATTCCATAACTTACCATAAATTTTAGAGCATGGCAGCAGTGATTTGTGTGGTTCCAGTGGCACCATTAAGAGCAGAAGGATCACATAGGGCAGAAATGATTTCCCAAATACTATTTGGGGAAACGGCAAGTGTAATTGGTGAAACCAAAGATTTTTACCAGATTCAAATGGATCAAGATGGCTATGAAGGTTGGTGTCAGAAATTGCAATTGCAATTGGTTGCAGAGGATGCAAAGGTTACTATAACCGGATATACGCCTAATTGGATCAATAGCGCCGTTTTTAATGGGCAACCTATTCAACTTCCGCTTGGCACACCCATTGTTTCTTTTGCAAGTTCAGATTTTGAATGCAGCTATACAGGCCCTGTTTGGGATATTGCAAACAAAGCATGTACACCAGATACACTTGAAAGTCTTGCCAAACAATTTTTAGGTACCGCTTATTTGTGGGGAGGCAGGTCTGTATTTGGTATTGACTGTAGTGGCTTTGTTCAAATGGTTTTTAAATTATTAAATGTTCTCTTACCCCGCGATGCATACCAGCAAGCCGAAATGGGAGAGGCCATAGATTTTTTAGCCGAAGCAAAACTTGGGGATTTGGCTTTTTTTGACAACGAAGAAGGCAATATTATTCATGTAGGCATTATCATGGAAGACAAT
>JAOASV010000302.1:0-3840 GCA_030158535.1 Sediminibacterium sp. | reverse complement strand
TTTTTTGACAACGAGCAAGGAAAAATTACCCATGTAGGTATTTTATTATCGCCGCATCAAATTATTCATGCTTCTGCAGTTGTAAGAATCGATCCTATCGATCAAGCAGGCATTGTAAGCAGCACAACAGGACTTCGTACGCATCAACTTCGAACTATCCGAAGGATTGCGTTGTAGAATTAATGACAAGGCATAAAAAAAGCAGCACAAGTGCTGCTTTTTTTTATAGTAAGGTTTCAATTACACATCAATTACATTAAGTCCATCGCTTTTGCAAAATAGGTAACGGTACCAGGTAACGCTAACCAAAAGAATTCACGGTATACGACTAGTAAAGTAATCATTACAGCTAACCAGAAAAAACAGATAGCCCAGTATTTTGCAGTTGATTTATTTGCTTCCATGTAAATAATTTTTGCAAAGATAAGGTCCGGTTTTCATTTAGCCAACAAATATCCTATGGCTGTTGCCGCGATACCAAGGGCTAGTGTCCCTAGGGTATACACCAAAAAACTGCCATAACGCTGTTGATGTAAAAGTTCAAGGTTTTCCCAAGCGAACGCCGAAAATGTGGTAAATCCGCCGCAAATACCAGTTGCTAAAAATAGGCGAAGGGAGGGGCTTATTTGACCTTTAATAGAGAGTCCCATAATGAGTCCCATAATGAGGGCACCTACAATATTTACCAAACCTGTGGCATATGGGAATGTGGCCGATTTAATGAGTAGTCCAAAAATATACCTAGCCACGGCACCTATCATACCACCTAATCCAACCCAAATCATGTTTTTGAATTCCATGTTCAATGATTTATTCCTTTACAGCGGCTACCAGCCATTTACCATCTCTTTTTTCTATTTCTATTTGGCGTGGCTTTTTATCTAATGAATATTGAAAGTTCATGCGGGTATGTAAGCTGTCCACGTCCGTTATATCTAATATAATGATGGAAGCCTGTCTAAAACTTGATCTACCTTCTTTATCTAGATTACGGTAGTTTTTTTCGGTGTTAGTCGTTTGCAACTTCATGGTTTCGGAGGTAGCAGCATAAGCTACCGCTTTTTCAAAATCGCCCTGTAAACAAGCTTCTAAATAGTTACGGCCCGCATCTATAGAACTGCTAGCAGGAGGGAAGTTTTTAGTAGGGGCAGAACAACCAATAAAAAGGGCTAATAGCCCAATGGATATGCTTTTCATGGAATAAAAATACAATTTAACCACTTGATTTTAACATTCATTTTACTAATAGTTGTTAGGTTGTCAATTTAAAATGCTACCTTTGCACCAGAATTGAACAAAAAACCTAATTACCATCTACCTGCGCTAGACGCATCTGATTTTTAAGGTTCACTTTACGATTACAGCCCGCCAGGCAACCATTTGAATTTACTTGTTCAATTTAACGACGCAAATTTTAAATATATATACAATGAACAGTAATGCTATGCCTGCTATCGTACAAATCGATACAGACAACCTAAAAAAGTTAACAACAGAAGTAAAAGAAACAGTGGCAGACGCCGTAATTGGTGTAAACAATGCACAAACACGTAAATCTTTTGGAATCACAGATTTGTGGGCTATCAGAAAAAATGTAAAGCCTACAAGGGCTGGATCAAATAGAAACTTCTAAAAAAATAAAAAGGGCCTCATGAAAATGATGCCCTTTTTATTTAATAATGACCGTGCCAATTTTTTTGGTGATTTCTCTTTCAATGTCTTTGAGGTGTTTGTGTAATTCTATCAGCCTCATCTGTTCTTCAAATCCGGCATGTTCCATGTCAATTTGGTTTTGGTCAAACATTTTTTTAATTTTTCGAAGTTTAAAATAGTTGACACTCATTGTTACATCTTCCATAGATGTGTCTCTGTTTACAATATTCATGCCTTCTAAAATGGTATCCCATTTTAAACTTAATTCATGTGGTGAAACAGTTAAGTTGACTACTAGGTTTCTGATATTTTCATCGTCGTGGTAGAGTAGTGTTTTGGAGGTAGGTTCCATTCCTTTGTCATACCAGCTTTTATATATTTGGTAGAGATTCAGATACTGCTCATTGTCAAAATCAAACTGCTCCAATTCTTCATAAATAAAATCGGCCATTGTTTTATTGTCGTCAAATTTTAGAAGACCGTAATCGAGTAGTACGCGAATTAAATTTTTTTCATAAATATCATCTTGGTTAATCAGGGCGGCACCTTCATCAAAACCAGTTTCAACACTGCCTTCTAATATTTGCTGCGCTTCTTCGAAAGGCATTTTCTTTTCCTGCTTAACTAAAATGTCGCGCTTAAATTTATTGACAAGGTTGGTGAGGCCCGTTTCATCAATGCGAAGTAGGCTAGCACACTTTCTGATATAATCTTGCTGCTTGGTAAAATCTTCGGCCTTATTTATTTTACTCAGTGTTTCTGCTACTTGGTTGACAACCGCACTTTTTTTGCTAACATCCGAGCCGGCTTCTTGAAGCATAACTTCAAGCTGAAATAATATAAAATCTTTTTTAGCAGTGGCTACAAATTCTTTAAATGCGGTGGTGCCCACTTTGTTCACGTAACTATCCGGGTCTTCGTTATCTGGAATGAGTACGAGTCTTACATTGAGTCCTTCTTCGAGTGCCATGTCAAGTCCACGAAGCGCTGCTTTTACACCCGCGCTGTCACCATCATAAATAATGGTTAGGTTTTGGGTGTATTTTTTAATTAACCGTAGTTGCTCGGTAGTTAGTGAAGTACCACCACTGGCTACCACGTTTTCAATACCTGCTTGATGTAGGCTTACCACGTCGGTGTAACCTTCTACGAGTAAACACTCATCTGCTTTATCGATGGCCATTCTGGCAAAGTAGGAGCCGTATAAAATTTTACTTTTACTGTATACTTCGTTTTCGGGGGTATTGATGTATTTGGGGCCTCTGTCAGTTTTACCAATAACACGCGCGCCAAAGCCAATTACTTTTCCCGTATTTCCATGAATGGGAAAAATAATTCGACCTCTATAATTGTCTACCAGCTCATCACCATTTCTGTTCGCAACAAGTCCTGTTTTTGGAAGGAGCGTTGGATTAAATTGATTGGCTAATAATGCAGCTGTAAGTGCTGTTCTATTTTCTGGATTGTAACCAATCTGAAATTTTTCGATGATCTCTTTTCTAAATCCTCGCTCTTGTAAATAGGAGAGTGCAATATTTTTTCCTTCTTCCGATTCTAGTAATTGTTCACTAAAAAACTTTTGCGCAAAATGATTGATGGCATATAAACTATCAGAAGTTTGAACCAGTATTTTTTGTTCGGGAGAAGTTTCTGTTTCTTCAATTTCAATATTGTATCTAGCAGCGAGCCATCTTAATGCTTCAACATAACTATACTTTTCATGCTCCATTAAAAAAGTAATGGAGTTGCCACTTTTACCACAACCAAAACATTTATAAATTTCCTTTACAGGAGAGACTGTAAACGATGGAGATTTTTCGTTGTGAAAGGGACAGTTCCCTAAGTAATTGGTACCACGCTTTTTGAGTTTCACAAACTCGCCTACAATATCAATAATATCGATGCGGCTGGTAATTTGTTGTATGGTACTCGGTGAAATCATTAAGGTCACGAAGTTAATAGAACCGAGTGAATTATAGGTTATTAACAAATTCGAATATTAAATTATTTGAATATGTTTAAGGTAAAGCCCTTTAAAACAAGGCTTTGCTTAAAAATACCGACGATTTACAATATTTTATCCTTGACGGTTGTGAATAACCTCAATTTTTATTAAAACAACCCCTTGAAATATGCCCAAGAAATTTTAACATTGCGTTGATTATTGCGGCAATTACAAGGAAACGT
>JAOASV010000301.1 GCA_030158535.1 Sediminibacterium sp. | reverse complement strand
CCTGCTGCATTTTCATACAATTTAGCCACCCACCAATCTGGGTCGTTTCTGACAACTTTACCCTCCTGTTTGTTCCTAAGGGCCCTTTTAACCACCGGGCTTAAAAGACTATCCACCTGCGCCTGTTCCATTTCCATCAAAAACTGGTACAACCCCTTCAATCCCTCAGATTTGTACAAGGGTACTAATACCTGAAATTCTGCTATATTTTCTAGCATTTCTAATATTTTAGCTTCAGATTTAAATCCATGTAACAGCCAGAACTCACTCATAGCCAGCATAATCTCTGGTTTATGATTGGTGTCTTTATAATTTCGGTTAGGTGCATTTAATGCGATACCTGCCGCTTCTTCCTTTTCAAATGCGACCTTTGCATATTCTTTTGTGGGATGCACTTGAATAGAAAGCATGTCTTTTACATCCAGAACTTTAAAAAGGTATGGCAAACCTCCAAAATGGTTTAAAACAGGTTCTGATAATGCTGCTTTTGGATCTGTTGCGATAGCATCGGAAAGTAAAACGGCTTGTTGGTTTACCTCAATACTTGCAGGGCCACCAGCATGAATACCCAACCAATACTCTGCAAAGGGCTTATGATTTGGGTTTTCTATACTTAATAGCTTGGGCAAAAATGTGGTACCACCCCAGCTATAGTTCTGAACGGTACCTTGTAATTTATGAATGCTATACTTAAAAGACATGTTCCTTTTTTTATAGTAACGAAAAATACTTTCGTATGTTATACAACCCTACAATTTTAATCCTATGTCTTCTCAAAACTTTGAAATAGGGAAACAAGGGGAAACTATGGCAGCAGATTACCTCATAAATATTGGCTATACCATATTAGATGTCAATTGGAGACACCATCACTGGGAACTTGATATTATTGCAGCCATTGGCAAGACCCTTCATTTTGTGGAAGTAAAAACCAGAACCAGCTTGCAATTTGGGCACCCCGAACAGCATATTTCGGGTAAAAAAATGAGGCATTTAAAAAATGCCGCCTGCCACTATCATTACTTACACCCAAACTTTAAAAACATTCAGTTTGATGTGGTAGCCATTAATCTTGAGTCAGGCAAAGAACCTACCCTATATTTTATTGAGGATGTTTACTTCTAGTAGCGCTCCATCATTTTTTCAACCATCTTAAATGTGGCTGGGCAGTATGATATATTTTGCTTGTGAACGTGCAAGTATTCAACAAACTTTTTCTTTTTGAGATGCGGGAAACCTGCACAGTCTGAGGGTCTTACCTCATAAATAGAACACATATTAGTGCTCAAATTTAAAAACTGACAAGGCTGCGAAACATTCACCCAGTCATTGTCTTTGGCATCATACTCAAGCCAAGTCGCTTTAAACTCTTTGGGAGAAATATTAAAATGTCCGGCAATTCTTTTAATATCGGTAGCCGTAAATGTGGGGCTCATGCTTTTACAACAATTGGCACAACTTAAACAGTCTACTTCTTTCCAAACTTCGGCATCAATAGCTGGTTCATTTTTATCTAAATCTTTAGGAGGCTTACGACCAATTTTTGATAAGAAACTTTTAAAAGATTTTTCGTGTTTTTTTGCCTTCTGCTTAAACGACTTAAGATTCACCTGCATTTCTTGACTTTACTTTGAATAAATTTGGTGTCGCAATATCGGTTAGCTTACCTTCATTTCCAAATTAACCGGTAAACACTGCGCAATTAATAATTAACCGATGTGGGAAGCCTATAAAAAAGGATACAAAGCATACTTACGATTGGAGAAATCTTTGAGTGACCACTCGGTGGAAGCCTACCTGCATGACGTTACTAAATTAACACAGTATTTACAAGTAACGAATAACGAAAAAAATCCTGCAGCCCTTACCCTTAAAGACTTACAGGATTTTGTAAAATGGATTGGAGAGCTTGGCATGGGCGCTACAACACAGGCCCGAATTATTTCGGGTATCAGAAGTTTTTATAAATACCTACTCACAGAACAGCTTGTCACCATCGATCCTTCTACCCTACTCGAAGCCCCAAAAACCAGACGAAAATTACCAGATACTTTAAGCTTTGAAGAAATAGAACAACTTATTGGCGCCATCGATTTATCGAGCCCTGAGGGCACAAGAAATAAAGCCATTTTAGAAACCATGTACAGTTGTGGACTACGTGTCAGCGAACTAGTGGGTCTTAAAATATCTTGCTTGTATTTAGACATTGGATTTATCCGCGTAATTGGTAAAGGCGATAAAGAAAGACTTGTACCTATTGGAACAGACGCTATTAAGTGCATTAAAATTTACAAAGACACGGTGAGGTCACACCAGACTGTTTCAGAAAAAAACCAGGATATCCTGTTTTTAAACAGGCGCGGCAATGCATTAAGCCGGGTGATGATATTTTATATTATCAAAAGCCTCGCGCTAACAGCTGGTATCACAAAAGTGATTTCACCACATACCTTTAGGCATAGTTTTGCCACCCATTTAGTGGAGGGCGGTGCCGATTTAAGGGCCGTTCAAGAAATGCTAGGTCACGAAAGCATTACCACCACCGAAATCTACACCCACCTGAACCGCGATTTTTTAAGGGATACCCTTCAACAGTTTCATCCTGCATTTAAAAAATAGTGTTAGGTTTGCTATTCTAAAAACATAAAGTTTTACCTATGAAAAAAATACTCACCATTGCAGCTGCTTTTGTAACCATGTTTGCAAGCGCTCAAATTAAAATGCCTGCACCAAGTACTACACAAAAAATTAACCAAGATTTTGGTATGGGTGCTATTGAATTAACATACTCTCGCCCTAACATTAAAGGTCGTACGGTATTAAAAGAAAAAAGTGAATTAGCCCCTTTAGGTAGCATATGGCGCCTTGGTGCTAACGCAGCAACTAAAATTAAATTTACAGACAAAGTAACCATTGGTGGTACCGAATTAGAAGCGGGCACCTATGTTATTTATGCAATCCCTGGTAAAGAAATTTGGGACGTGATTATTAATAAAGGCGTTAACAATTGGGGATCAGACGGGTATAAAGAAGCAGAAGACGTTGTTCGCGTAAAAGTAAAAGCGCAAAAAGCTGCAAACTTTGCAGAAACTTTTACCATGCAGTTTGAAAACATCGCTGCAGAAACATGTGAACTACATATGGCTTGGGCTGGTGTTCAAGTAGCCGTTCCAATTAGTACAAATATTAAAGACCGTGTTCGTGCGCAAGTAGAAAAAGCATTGGCTGCAGATGCAGTGCAAGCAAACACTTACAACACAGCTGCTAATTTTTATTATGAGTTTGACAAAGACTATAACAAAGCACTTGTAAATATTACAAAAGCTGTTGAGGGTAACAAAGAAGCGTATTGGATGTTACTTTTAAAAGCAAGAATTGAAAAAGCGCTTGGTGATAAAGTAAGCGCTAAAGCAAGTGCACAAAAATGTATTGACATTGCTACAGGCAAAAATGCAGACTATGTAACTTTTGCGAATGAACTAATCAAAAGTTTATAATTGTTGTTGCGCAGAAAGTCGAAATGTATATAACTAAAAAGGCCCGCTACTTTGTAGCGGGCCTTTTTATATGCTTTTCATTTATTTTTTCTCTGCCATATCAGGAATCGCTTCTACCTTGTAAGCACCAGCATCTAACTTGGCTTTAGTTTCAGTAAACGCAATTAATGTTTCCTGGATATCAGCGTCAGTGTGCGCAGCTGTAGGAATTAAGCGGTAAATAATATGCCCTTTAGGAATAACAGGATATACTACAATCGAGCAAAATATTTTATAGTTTTCGCGTAAGTCCATTACCATCGCAGTAGCTTCTTCTACCCCACCTTTCATGTATACAGGTGTAACAGGCGTATCGGTTTTACCAATATCAAAGCCACGCTCTTTTAAGCCAGCTTGTAATTTTAATGCATTGCTCCATAACTTTTCTTTAAGTTCTGGCATCGTGCGAAGCATTTCAAGGCGCTTTAAATTACCAATCACAAGTGGCATTGGTAAACTCTTTGCAAAAATTTGAGAACGAATATTGTAACGAATAAAATCGATGATGGTTTTATCGCCAGCTAAAAATGCCCCGATAGAAGCCATTGATTTTGCAAATGTAGAAAAGTATAAATCAATTGCGTCTTGACAACCTTGAGCTTCACCGGCACCAGCACCCGTTTTTCCAAGTGTACCAAATCCATGCGCATCATCAACTAGCAATCTAAAATCATATTTGCCTTTTAATGCAGCAATTTCTTTTAGTTTTCCTTGGTCACCAGCCATACCAAAAACACCTTCAGTGATTACTAAAATACCACCTGACTTTTGCTTTTCAATAAGTGCAGTAGCACGTTGCATTTGCTTTTCAAAATCTTCAAGGTCGTTGTGCTTAAATACATAACGGTGGCCAGGGTGTAAACGAAGTCCATCAATAATACATGCATGGCTTTCTGCGTCGTACACAATTACATCATGTCTTCCACAAATTGCATCAATGGTACTCATGATACCTTGATATCCAAAGTTCATAAGTATCGCGTCTTGTTTAAAAACAAACGCAGCAAGTTCACTTTCTAATTGTTCATGCTGATCGGTATTACCACTCATCATACGTGCACCCATTGGAGATGCTAAACCGTATGCAGCTGCAGCGTCCGCATCTGCTTTTCTCACTTCCGGATGATTGGCTAAACCTAAATAGTTATTTAGGCTCCAAACAACCATGTCTTTACCTCTAAATTTCATTCTACTGCCTATCTCACCTTCCAACTTAGGGAAAGCAAAGTAACCATGTGCTCTTTCACGGTGCTGACCTAATGGTCCTGCGTTCTTAAGGAGTTTCTCAAAGATGTCTGCCATATATTATCATTATTTCTTTGGTAATCAATAAAAATTGATGCAAAATTAATCTTTTTATGCACTCAATTAGCGTTGGATTTATGCACCATTGTGTATCTTAGTCGCTGAAATATGTTAAAAACGCATTTTAATACCCCATTTCTTATGAAAAAGCACTTGATTTTTAGCCTTTTAAGCCTTTTCGCAATATGTCTAAGCAATGACGTTATTGCTCAAAAAACAACGTCAGTTACGGCGCAAAAAGGGAGTTTGGCCCCTTCTGTGGCAAGACCTAAGCTGGTAGTAGGCATTGTAGTGGATCAAATGCGCTGGGATTATTTGGTACGTTTTAGACCGCTATTTAAAGCAAATGGTGGATTAACCAGATTATTAAGTCAAGGTTATTCTTGCGAAAATAATTTTATCCCTTATACCCCAACAGTAACGGCTTGTGGTCACACTTGTGC
>JAOASV010000300.1 GCA_030158535.1 Sediminibacterium sp. | reverse complement strand
TATCCGCTCTTCATTTATATCATATCCAATAACCCGGTACTTAGCACTTAACGCAGCTGCCAGCGGGAGTCCCACATATCCAAGTCCAATAACGGCAATAACAGGCTGCTGCTTCATACCCGGTAAAGATATAAAAACGTAACTTTGAAACACAATTTGAAATACATGAAACTACGCATTGGCTACGGCATTGATTTTCACCAACTGGTAGAAGGAAGAGATTTGGTTATTGGTGGCGTTACCATCCCACACCATAAAGGTGCCCTGGGCCACTCCGATGCCGATGTATTGTTACACGCTATTTGCGATGCACTACTTGGCGCCGCTTGCCTTGGAGATATTGGTGTTCATTTTCCGGACACCTCAATGGAGTTTAAAAATATTGATAGCAAAATATTACTCGCTAAAACACGCTCGTTAATTGAAGCCGAGGGTTATGCGATTGGAAACATAGACGCGTCACTTTGTTTAGAAGCGCCAAAAATTAAACCGTACGTTGCTACCATGCAAGAAACCATTGCAGGCATACTAGGTATTGGCATTAAAGATGTTTCTATAAAAGCTACTACTACCGAAACGATGGGTTTTGTTGGTAGAGAGGAAGGCCTTGTGGCACACGCGGTGTGTCTTATTCACCAAGTTTAAAGGCAACGCCCAGGCGCATTGTATTGGATAATGGATTACGCGTAATGCCCGCTCCAGAAGGAATCAGATACGACAAATTGATATCCATAAAATCAAGTTTAAAGCCAGCGCCTACTGTTGCGTATTTTCTGTTACCGCGGTTTTTGTTTTCATAAAAATATCCAGCGCGCACAAAAAATTGATCGTTATACGCATATTCGGCTCCAGCAGATACTTGCATAGATTTTCCAACACCCGTTCCATCGCTAAATGATTTTAACCAGCTAGCAACAACACCGCCTGTGCGGTACTCCGCTAAATTAGCAGAATCTACACTATACACTCCTGTTGCAGTGGGCGCTGCCGGTACCAATAATTTATTAACGTCGAGGGCAAATGTAATTTTATTGCTTCCATCTACATCTTTGGTATAAGAAACCCCTGCGCCAAAGTTTGCAGGTATAAAATCTTTATTTTTTGCATCGTTGGTGTACCCAATTTTTGTTCCCAAATTGGAAAGCACTACACCCCATCGTAAACCTTCCCCTTCGTCAGTAGCATCATGATACACCGACACATCCGCAGAAACAGCGTTACCCGCTTTATATAAAACACCGGTTCCAACATCACCTACAACAAGGCGTGAATTAATATATCTAAGCGCCACACCCACACTCATTTTATCATTCAGCATACGCGTGTAACCCAGGTCTACAGCAAACTCTGAGGGTTTTACCGAGTTTAATAAATTACCAGAATAATCTGTTAACTGAATATTTCCTAAACTAAAAAACCGAAGTGATCCGGTAACGGCTTGCACATCATCGAGTTGACGATACCCCGCAACGGTTGCTAAATACACATCTGTTAAACCTAAATCTTTGAGCCAAGGCGTATAGTTAACAGCAATGGCGCTGCGCTTTTTTGCAAAATTAACTTTTGAAATATTCCAAAAAGAAGCGTTGGCATCCGGAGAAGTTGCAATAGCTACATCACCCATACCACCCGCGCGGGCATCCGGAGAAATACGCAAAAATGGAACCGCCGTAGACACAATATTAATAGAATCGGCTTGCGCGATTGCTGTAGTGCTAATGGTAGTTGTTGCGATAGTTATTAATACTGCGATTGTTGCGCGAAAAAGTTTGCGTGCAGTTTTATTCGTTGCGTGAAATCTAGACATAGTTAAATGTTTTGCGAGAAACCAGTAAAATTTTTAAAGTAAAATTTAAACCATTCAAAACATTTAGTACAAAAGTGAGGTTACAAACAAATAAGTTTTCCGGAGCTTTGGTAATTAGTGCCCGCAGCGCTTATTTGTATTTTGTAAATATATACATTTCTTGCAATTTTAGAACCGGCCGCATCTGTCCCATCCCAAGTAATTTGCACATTTCGGGTTCCATTTGTATTAGCGGTTTTATTAATTTGTTTAACAAGCTTACCATTTTGCGTATAAATACTAAGGTTTACCTCTATGTTTTGCCCCGGAAAATTATGTTCAAACGAAAAAGTAGTTTGACTGGTAAAGGGGTTAGGAAAATTAATAACCTTGTCTATCACCAGTGGAGACATGTCGCTTGCGGCGCCGGCGCCACCGGTTCCGCCGCCATTTGCGCCGCTGCTTCCGGCTGTTGCGGCCACCGTAAACCCTAATGTTCTGGTGTTTGAATTATTGACATTATCCCAAGCCCGCACTTGTAATGTATGTAGCCCAGGCGTTAAAGTAGGAAGTTGATACCTAACCGTACCGTACTGATAGGTATTAATATTTGCCTGATAAAATGAATTAAGCGTCCGCGTGGTGGCCGGATTGTTATCGAGCGTTACAATAATATCATGCCCAATAGCACTGCTAGAGGTATTGATCCCCGAAACATCCTGCAGGTTTATAAGTAACACCGGATCCGAATGCGTGAGTCCACCATTTTTAAAATTATAATCATTTAAAAATAGATCAATGACAGGACCCACTTTATCTGTAATTACCGCACCGCTACCCATGGTATAAAAACTAGTGTCTACCCCAGCTGCATCGGGTAAAAATGTTGTAGGTGACACTGGGTTAATGGTTTGCTGCGCATACATGCTAATTTTTGCTTTGCCTGGGGCGTAACTAATATCTAGAGGAAGCACAAATGAAACGGTAAACTTCCCGTTCGCTACGCTCACTAGTCCAGCATACAAAATATTTTCTTGCGCATTGTAGTTTGCAGCTACCGTAGCCGGGTCGTTTTTGAGTGTGGTGCGCGAAATTTGTTTATAGTAGAGTGTAAAATAGAGGGTGCCGTTGAATGATGTGTTTATACTTGTGCTGTTATTGATGCCTATGGCGCCGCTGCGCGGCGCCATAACGCTACCCTTAAATGTGTAAAGCTTACCAGACACTAGCGTGTCATTTGCTCCAATAATTTTACTGTTCACACTATCTAAAACAATATTACTACTCGGGTACGCGAGGCGCATAGCAGGATCACCTAACAGTGCAAATTTTCTGGTATTGATAAAATCTCGAGACTGCTGCACCGTAAGGTTTTTAGCGTTTTTAACCGCCTGTCCTAATGTTGGAAGTAAGCCGGTATTTGCATCCGGCTTATGCGCTGCAACAAAATAATTTTCGTTAATAATTTTATTGCTGTATGCAAACACGAGTCGTGGCGTAGTGAGTAGCGCAATGGCACCACTGGCTCCAACATTAGAACTTCCGCCGCCAACACCACCGCTGCCCGCACCAACATTCCCAGCACCAAAAAGCAACTGCTGCCCCAAAGATTTTTTTGTAGGATCGTCGTACGGATAAAAATCACAACTAGCCGTAATAACCAGTGGTAATTTGTTTGCATTATTGATTAACGGAATTTCGGTACTACTAAAAATAGCTTCGTCGGCAAGGCGCAAATAATTGCCATGTCCACTATAATTAATTACTAACGATCCACTATTAAATGCATTTACCACCGCTTCATTTACGGCAGGATACCTTCCACCTCCACTCCCACTCACTAATGGATACGCATCTAAATATATTTTTTGCTGATTAAATAAAGCGTTTGCTTTTTGCGCTGCACCAGACACTGCTTCTGCATCTTGCACGTGCAAATTAAAATCTTTATCGTCGGCTATAAAACGCTCCTGTAAGCGCCATGGGCCTTGGCTCTGGGCGTTATGGTAATTAATAATTTTATCAATAACGGTATTTGCCTCACTCACATTTTTTGCAGGAATACGACCTATGTTTACCCCTGTATTTGTTGCATTAATATTTGTGAGCAGTGGCTCTATGTTAATGTTTGCGCTGCTGTCCAGCAGCGCAAAATAATCGTCAGATGTATAACTACTTAATGGATCTAGTGATGCACTTGACTGATAACCCGGCACCAAATTTACATTACCATTAATGCGGTTTTTATAATCATAACTAGACGCGCCCAGTAGTAACACGTAAAATTCTTTTTGCGCAAAAGTTCCGCCGCCACCCGCGCCACCTGCGCCGCTACTTAACGCACCATACGCCCTTGCAAAAAAAACAATTCCATCTCTTATAGCCGTTGGATCCGGCGACCCACTTCCAAACGCTTGATACAGTTCAGTTGTAGTAACTACCAGCGGTTTGATCCCAGCTTTTTGCGCAGTATGAAATGCTGCTAATTTATTAACCGCAGCCACTAAACTAGGGTACGTAATAATTAAATAATTAGCTGCCGTATCAAGTGCCAACGCATGCAAATTATTATTAGGCGCTGCTGTAAATATTGCAGGCACTATAATTTGTGAAGGCGTAAAAGCTACATATTCGCGCTGAGTAGCAACATCGTTGTTAAAAATAAATTCGGAAGATGCGCCAGCGCTAAAACTTCCTTCCATTTTTTTAGGCGTAGCAATATCTGTTACATCGAGCACCGTTGTGTTAGAAAAATTTTGAGCACCGCCAGCGTTTAATACAAATGCAGCCGGCGCTGACGCAACAGTACCAGCACTTCTAAAAAACAAAGCTCCTGAGCTCGCACTACTCATACTCAGCAGTTTTGTAGCCGTGCATTCTATTTTATCTAAAAAACCTTCGGCACCAAAACCTACGCCACTGCCACCTCCTGCACTAAATTGTACATTCAGTTGCAACGGATTTGTACCCACAGCAACTTTACCAACAGCACTTACATAACTAGCATAGGTATCTAAAAAGCCACCACTCACCGCCGGAAGCGCAACATTTTGCACTAAATTATTATTAACCCGTACTGCAAAATTTGCAGGTACACCAATGCTTCTAGCAGCAGCGTATACTTTTAAAGTAACACTATCGGTACTAACAATGCCGGGCATATCCACTACATAATTACGGGTAGTAGTTCCGCCCGTAGCCATACTAAACGCATCACCGAGCCAAAGTTTTCCAGAAGCCAATAAATTAATATTGTCTTTCTCGTACACCCAGTTATCCGTAAAACTCGTAACGCGTAAACCCGCCGTGGCATTAACGTACGCTGTATTACCGGCGCCAACACGTTTAGCAGACGCGCCAATAGTACCCGAAGCACTTCCGCCTATATTTTCGCCAATATTACCATCTACATTTAAAAAATAAAAAGAAGTATCGGAATATAAATTTTGCACGTAATTATACTGGTCATTATGACTATCGTAATGCCACCTGTGCGGACCTGGCG
>JAOASV010000299.1 GCA_030158535.1 Sediminibacterium sp. | reverse complement strand
ATTAAAGACGACTACTTATTTAATTTACAGGAAACCTATACCAGCTATATCAAACAACACAATATTAAAACCATTTTTATTGACGCAAGTAACGCTGATTTTATTGGCAACGATAAACATGTACAAGTGGTGTTAGATGCCCTCGAAAAAGATTTACCAGAAGGACAACACTACTTTAATTTACCCTAACAGCTAGACCCACAAAATGCAAAAAGACGCTTCTTCTACCCTAACAAAACATGATCCGTTTGAAGCCATGCGGATTGCCGAATTTAGGCATCTCATGTTTGGAAGATTCTTGTTTATCATGGGGCTTCGTATGATGGGTACACTTGTTGGTTGGTGGATTTACGAACTTACCAACGAACCCTTTGCTATTGGACTGATTGGTTTATCAGAAGTAATACCCGCAGTTTCTTTATCACTTTATGCAGGACATATTATTGATATCAGTGAAAAAAGAAAACTCTTACTTACAGGGGTGGCACTTTATTTTACTTGCGCCGTATTTTTATTACTATTATCAACCAGCTTTACGGCTGGTCAGTTAAGTAAACACTGGATTGCATTTAGTATTTATATCGCTATATTTTTTACAGGCGTTTTTAGATCCTTTACAGGGCCTACATTTGGAACTATACTCTCTGCCATTGTGCCTAAAAAAACCATTCAAAACGCTACTACTTGGGGACAGGGCGTTTGGCTAGGCGCGTCCGTTACAGGCCATGCGATTGTTGGATTTTTAATTGCCCTACTAGGTAACACGGGATCATTAGCCATCATTTGTACACTTGTATTTGCTGGTTATTTATTTATGTACCAGCTGAAGCCAAAGCCTTCACTAAATGAACCTGGCGAGAAAAAAACATTAGAGAGTGTAAAAGAAGGGCTTAGGTACGTATATCAAACCAAAGAATTATTTGGCGCATTAACACTCGATTTGTTTGCTGTTTTATTTGGTGGCGCCGTTGCTATGATTCCAGTTTTTGCAAAAGATATTTTAAAAGTGGGGCCCATTGGATTTGGATGGCTTAACGCTGCATCCGATATAGGATCGGTGATTGTAATTGTATTACTCACCGCATTTCCATTAAAAAAAGCGCAAGGAAAAAAACTACTCATATCGGTGGCTATTTTTGGAATTTGCATTATTGTATTTGCCCTATCCAAATTATTCTGGCTCACTTTTGCCGTGCTACTCATAAGCGGTATTGTAGATGGCATTAGCGTGGTTATTAGAGGCACCATATTACAACTCAAAACGCCCGACAATATGCGCGGGCGCGTGATGAGTGTAAATTCTATGTTTATTAATAGCAGCAATGAATTTGGCCAATTTGAAAGTGGCGTTGCTGCTAAAATGATGGGCGTAGTGCCTAGTGTTGTTTTTGGTGGATGTATGACACTCCTAGTGGTGGTTATCACTTGGTTTAAAGCACCCACATTAAAAGAAATGGAATACTAATCCGGAATTACCAATTTATTATTACTTCTATTTACGTCCGCCAATCTTAACGATGGATCAATTTCTATAGACTTGATGTCTTTAATAGATTTTGAAATAGCAACTTGATAAACAGGGTCTACCCATTTCCATGCTGCATGCACTGTTCTTGGAATATTATTTTCAGTTGGCTTTTCACCAAACTGCAAATTAAGTGGAACATAATGCATTTCTTGAGAACCATCTTTATAGGTAACCAACACATCAATAGGCATTGGTAATTTACCAACGCGTTTAATAGTAATACTTGTTTTATCCTGAATAAGATTGATATCGCCAACAGCGTAGTCAATTGTTTTAGTAGAATTGATCCAGTATTCTTTATACCAATCAAGTTCTAATCCACTTCTTTTTTCGGCAACTCTAATAAAATCATTGGGATTGGGATGTTTAAAACGCCAAGCATTGTAATAATCTAATAATACTTGATCTCTAACAGAGTCACCAATCACATAACCCAACTGACTCATAAACACAGCACCTTTACTATAGGCAGAAGTACTATACGCTAAATTGGTATTGTAATGATCCGAATGCGTACTTGCTGGCTCATCAAATGGGCTTTTAGTTAAATTAATATAACTTCTGTAAGATCCTTCAAATGGAAAACCCTTGCTACCATTGAGTTCCGCGAGTACGCGCGTGCTTGCGTAATCAGTAAAGCCTTCATCCATCCATGGATACAACGATTCGTTAGAACCCATTAGCATTTGATACCAGGTATGCATCCATTCATGAATGGCAGTTCCAACACTAGCACTCTTAATTAAAGTACCCATTGGGTATTCCATACCACCATCGCCCCCCTGAATAAAGGTGTAAGTTTTGTAAGGATATGCACCAAATGTTTTTGCAATGATGGGATAAGCATTGTTAACCACATCAGCCATTTTTTGCCAATTGTTTTCTAAAGAGTCTACAGCTTTGTATACCACTCGAATAAGTGGCCCACCGCCTGCTGGTTTACGCGTAATCATTTTATACGTAGGATCTGCAGCCCACATAAAATCGTGTACATTGTAAGCCTGCCATTTCCATGTTTTTGTTGCACCTACAGCAGCTGTAACTTTCGAACCAGTCGTTTCGTAACCCATGCCAATTTCTTGTGGGTTTTGTAAATCGCCGCCTGCTGCAATAAAATAATTTTTATCAATGGTAATGTTTACATCAAAATCACCCCATACGCCATAAAATTCCCTAGCAATGTACTGATTGGCATGCCAACCTTGATAATCATATTCTGCTACTTTAGGATACCACTGACTCATGCTATACCTTATTCCTTCTTTGTTATCTCTCCCACTTCTTCTCACTTGAAGGGGTACTTGTGCTTCAAAAGACACTTCCATTTGCACAGACGATTTTGGCAATACGGGTTTTGATAAAACAACTTCAAGTATGGTTTCATGTTCTTTTAGTAACTGTGCCACGCCATTAATTTTCACATACTTTACATGCTGATAGCCAATTTCGGAAGGCGTTAATTTACTAATACGGTCTTTAACACGCGCATCCCAGTCTAGACCATCGCTCATTTTAGATGCAGGTCTAATTTGAATTTGCCCAAGCTCTCTACTTCTAATATCCATGCTGCTTCCTGGCTGAAAGGCGTTCCAATAGGTATGAAAAAATATCTTATTTAGTGTATCTGAAGAATTGTTGGTGTATACGATTTTTTCGGTACCATTAATTTTATTAGACACCACATCCATATTTGCTTGAATGGTATACTTGATGCGCTGTTGCGGACGATCCGGTTGTGCAACAACCTTTGATGCATGCATCACAAATAAACATACGAAACCAAACAATAAAATCTTTTTCATTTTTATTCAATTAAAGTGTACCAATAAAATTAAGGATTTATTCGGCGCCAGCAACTACAATTACAATTTCGCCTTTCACCGATTTTGACTCAAAGTATACCGCTAAATCTTGTAAAGTGCCCTGCTTATTTTCTTCAAACATTTTGGTAAGCTCTCTACTCACACTAGCTAACCGGTCTGCTCCAAAATAAACTGCCAACTCTTTGAGGGTTTTTACGAGCCGCATGGGACTTTCATATAAAATGATGGTGCGGGGTTCAACAGCTAATTCTTTTAACATGGTTTGTCTCCCTTTTTTTAATGGCAAAAAACCTTCAAAAACAAAGCGGTTGGTAGGAATGCCGCTATTTACAAGTGCCGGCACAAAAGCGGTGGCTCCAGGCAAACATTCTACCTTAACACCTTCTTTAATGCATTCACGAACCAGTAAAAAGGCGGGGTCAGAAATACCAGGGGTACCTGCATCCGTAATGAGCGCAAAGGTTTTACCTCCTTTTAACTGATCCACCAAATGCTCAACTATTTTGTGTTCATTGTGCTGATGATAGGGAGATAACGGTTTTTGTATTTGATAATACTGAAGTAATTTAGAAGAAGTTCGGGTGTCTTCACATAAAATAACATCTACCGATTGCAATACTTCAACACCCCTAAAAGTCATGTCTTTTAAATTACCAAGTGGTGTAGGAACCAGGTATAGCATGGCTTTGGGGTTAATACAACTTATGCTAAAAATTCAATTTCGAAATATTCCATCACTGCATTTGCAAGCAATTGCTTACTGGCGTTTTCTGCAATTACTGTAGCCGCTTCTTTACTATCTGCTTCGATTTGTAAGTTTATATTTTTACCTACACGCACATCCTGCACACCAGTAAGCGCTAAATTGTGAAGACCACTTAAAACCGCTTTACCTTGAGGATCTAATAAATCTTTTAAGGGCATTACCTTAATCTGAACATTGAAAATCATACGTACCAATATTTGAGGGACAAAGATAGAACTACATAAGCAATAAAAACAATGGGAACTGCGATCCAGCCAAAACTAATCGCAGAAATAAGTCCAATAGCCACTAAAATAAGCAGCGGAAGTAGCTTTTTAAACGAAATCGCACTAAACTTAAAAGCCATCATTGGAAGTGTTGAAACCATTAAATAGCTGCAACCGAGCACCACCACATACCAAAACCATTTATTGAGTAAAAGGCCCGTTACAGCCGCCTGTTCTATGGGCGCATACCAATAAATAATGGGGAAAGAGGCAAAGAGCAGCCCTACCGCTGGCACAGGAACCCCTGTAAAGCCAGTAATAGAAGGTGCCGAAATATTAAACCTGGCTAGCCTGTATGCGGCAGCACATGGTAAAATAAATACGGGCAGCAGCTGAAACCAAGACGCCGATAACCCGTCCATATCTTGTGCTATTGAAAGCCTTAAAAACTGATACGCAATTAAAGAAGGTGCTACGCCAAAACTTACAAGATCCGCTAATGAATCTAATTGTTTGCCCATTTCAGATGAACTATCCAATAGCCTTGCTAAAAATCCATCAAAATAATCTACAACGGCTGCAAGTGCTAAACATAGACTTGCCCTATAAATTTGCTGGGGTATTTCAATTAAACTTTCACCTTCAATGCCTGCTGTAATTATGATGCCTGGCGTTGTGATATACACAACTGCTATGCATCCGAAAAACAAATTTAGTAAGGTAAATAAATTGGGAATTTGCTTTTTTATCATGCTACTTATTTCTTTCTTTTGGCAGAAGTTGACTTCATAAATGATTCAATTTCTTCTACCGTGATGGGAATATTTTTCATAAGATCTATATTTCCCGTTTTTGTAATCCAAAAATTATTTTCGATACGAATACCCATTTTTTCTTCTTCGATGTAAATGCCTGGCTCAATGGTAAATACCATGCCTGCTTGTATAGGCGCTGTTCTTGTGCCAAGATCATGTACATCAAGAC
>JAOASV010000298.1 GCA_030158535.1 Sediminibacterium sp. | reverse complement strand
TTGTAGAACTGCCTACTGCTATAGACTTTTTAAAATAATCTATGGCGTCTGCAAATTTTTGAGCGGTGTAATAGCAGATACCCACATTTTCTGCGTGGGTATAATTGGTAGGGTCTAATTTAAACGCGCTCGCATAGCAACTTGCTGCTTTTACATACTGTCCTTTTTGAAACGCTTGAATCCCTTCTGTGGTATAGTCATTAACGTTTTTATTGTTGGCGTCTTTTAAGGTTCTGCTAAAGAGCCCTTTTGTTTGACTAAATGTTGCAAGATCATTGGGGAACATTTTAATGGCGCTGTCTAACATGTTGTTAAGGTTAGCGTCTGCGCTTCCTTTAACTTCATACATGCCTAGTAAATAATTGTTCCAGGTAAATGGTGTATTAAAATGATCTACAATTAAATTAAACGCTTTTTTAATTTCGGTGCTGTCCTTCTTTTTGGATGCTGCAAAAATTAAATTTTTATAGTAGCTGGTAGCATTGGGCCAATTGTAAAATGCTCTTTTGCCACTATACAGTGCGCTATCAAAATTATTTTTAGCAGCGTAAATAGCAGTTCTTAAAAAGTCGTTGTAATATAAATAAGGATTTACGTTATCGCTTTCTTTTAATAGCGCTAGTGCCTCATCATATTTTTTATCCCTTATGTAGTAGCGCGCTATCATTGCTTTTAAAGGCAGGGTAGATGAAGACATGTTTGGAATAGACGGTAGTTTTTCTACGTCTTCGGTTTTCATTACGGGGTCGGCGTTTACTTCACCCATTACAAACTTTTGAATTTTTAAAGAGTCGTAAGTTAATTTATGCACATAAATACTAGGCATGATTCCGATAAGTGCTACACAAAAAAATAAGCCCATGAGTGATTTGCGCACATTCACATTTTCTTGTTGATAGCTTATGGGGATGCAAATTAATGCAGCTGCAATAGCTAGTATAGATTGCATGGCAGTTCGCTCGGCGGGGAAATTTAAAAAGGCATCCACCGCATAACAGGTAACCGCCATAAATAAGATGGTTGCTGCTAAGTGTAAATTATTAAATGACTTGTTTTTCCAAATACTGAATGTAATGATGGGTACTAATAAAAATAAGAGTGCAAAACTAAGTCCACCTAATACGCCAAGGTCGGCAAACATTTCAAAAAAATCGTTGTGTGCATGGTAGGGTACAAAAAGCTCTGTGGTATGAAAAATTTCGTAGGGGATGGAAGCCAGTTTCCAGTTACCATAAC
>JAOASV010000297.1:4042-5380 GCA_030158535.1 Sediminibacterium sp. | reverse complement strand
AAGACAGCACCGTTTATACGAGCTTTAAAGACCTTCCTTTAAAAGCAGAACGTACCATTCGTTTTGACACCAAAGAAGGAACGTTTATGAGTTTGGATATTTCTCCGGATGGCAAAACCATTGCGTTTGATATGATGGGAGATATTTACACCGTACCGGTGGAAGGTGGTAAAGCAAAACAAATTACTAAAGGACTTGCTTTTGATGCCCATCCAAGATTTAGCCCCGATGGAAAAAAACTACTCTTTACCAGTGATAGAAGTGGTGCCGATAATATTTGGATTATAGATTTTGAAAAGCAAGACACTGTACAATTAACCAAAACAAATGTAGATGATTATGTAAATGCAATTTGGACACCAGATGGCAAATATATTGTTGCTGCTAAAGGTAGAAGAACTCCAAGGCTTTGGATGTACAATGTTGATGGTGGTGGTGGTATTCAGCTCAATGATCAACCAGGAAGTTTAAAAACGATTGATCCTAATTTTAGTGCCGATGGTAAACTCATTTATTATAGCCAGCGAAATGGTGCTTGGAATTACAATGCATTACTTCCGCAATATCAAATTGGGGTTTATAATAGAGAAAAAGGAGAGTATAATACCGTTACCTCAAGATATGGATCTGCATTTACGCCAACATTGAGTAAAGATGGAAAATGGATGGTATATGGTTCACGCTATCAAGATAAAACAGGACTTGTATTACGTAACCTTTTAAACGGTGAAGAAAAGTGGTTAGCCTATCCAGTACAAAGAGATGATCAGGAAAGTATTGCACCACTCGGTGTGCTACCTGGTATGACTTTTACCCCAGATTCTAAATATTTATTAGCGAGCTATGGTGGTAAAATTTGGAAATTATCTGTAGCATCAGAAGCGCCTTCAGAAATTGCTTTTGAAGCGGGGGTAAATTTAGAAGTAGGCCCAAGACTTTACTTTAATTATCCAGTAAAAGATACGGCCTATGCACTTGGTTCTCAAATTAGAGATGCTGTGCCAAGTCCAGACGGTTCAAAACTTGCGTTTACATCCTTAAACCGTTTGTATGTTATGGACTATCCAAACGGTACACCCAAGCGTTTAACCAATCATAATTTTGTGGAAGCCATGCCAGCATGGAATCCGAATGGAACTGCGATTGCATTTGTAACATGGAATGATAATGAAGGAGGTAGTTTATATACCGTTAATGCAGATGGGTCTAATGTAAAAAAGATAAGTACAGAAGCTGCTTATTATGCACAGCCAGCTTGGAGTTACAATAACCGTATTGCCTATTTTAAAGCACCTAACAGAATATTTAAAGAAGCAGAATCTCCATCTTATAATGGTT
>JAOASV010000297.1:0-4032 GCA_030158535.1 Sediminibacterium sp. | reverse complement strand
AGTTATTAATTGGATTGAACCAACAGGTGGTACAGAGCATTTTATTGATAATGCAAAAGGTAGAGGTAATATTCATTTTACAACCAATACAGAGCGCGTATTTTTAAATGGCGGTGGCGGAACTTTATTATCTATCAGATGGGATGGTACTGATAGCAAAACAATTGCGCGTGTTTCTGGTATTACAACTTACGGATCCGTTGCTGAGGCAGATCATGATTATGTAATGGGTAAGTCCAGAGCTAATTTAGATCCTGTTAATAATTGTATGCTTTCAGAATCGGCAGGTGAAAAAGAACCTCAACAAATGCCAAGCTCTGCAGATATCATTTTAATGGCCCCAAAAGGTGATCTAGCCCTTGCTCAAGTAAATAACAACGTTTATGTTGTTACGATACCTGAAGCTGGTAAAACACCTTCTATTTCTGTAGCGTCTCCGCAAAATAGTAGTTTCCCTGCTCGTCAATTAACTGAAATTGGTGGTGAGTTTCCAGCATGGGAAGCAAACGGTAAAAAAGCGCATTGGAGTTTAGGAAATGGCCACTGGGTATATGATGTAGAGCGTGCTAAATTTGTAGAAGACTCTGTTAAAACAGCAAAAAAATCAGAAACAAAAAGAATCTCTGATAGTACGGCAGCTTTAAAATTAGCTGGCCCAGCTGCAAAAAAATTAGCTGATTCATTAGCTACTATTGCTAAAGCAGATACTGTTAAAGTAAAAGCGGATAGTATTTACAATGCCGAGCTAAAGAAGAAAGAAAAATATGCGCCACAGGAATCACAGGTAAAAGTTTTCTACCAAAAAGATATTCCTTCTGGAACTATTTTATTTAAAAATGCAAGAATCATAACCATGCGTGGTGATGAAGTGATAGAGCGTGGTGATATTTTGGTAGTCAATAACCGCATACAATCGGTTGGAAAATCAGGATCTATTAAAGTGCCTGCAGGTACTAAAACCATTGATTGTGCGGGCAAAACCATTACGCCAGGTTTTGTTGATACGCATTCACATATGTGGCCTTTTTGGGGACTACATAAAAACAATGTTTGGTTGTATGCAGCCAACCTTGCTTATGGTGTTACCACCACTCGTGACCCACAAACGGCTACTACCGATGTGTTAACCTACAGTGACATGGTAGACGCTGGTCAAATTCCTGGTCCAAGAATTTATAGCACAGGGCCTGGTGTAGGTTACTGGATGTATAATTTACAAAGCTATGATCAAACTAAAAAAGTATTAGAGCAGTACAGTAAATACTACAAAACACAGTACATCAAAATGTACTTAACGGGTAACAGACAAACGCGTCAGTGGATTATTATGGCGTCTAAAGAGCAAAAATTAATGCCAACCACAGAAGGTGGTTTAGATTTTAAAATCAACATGACGCATATGTTAGATGGATACCCAGGTATGGAACACTCATTACCTATTTATCCTTTGTATAAAGATGTTACCAAATCTTTTGCTACTAGTAAAATAACATTAACGCCAACCTTGATTGTTGCATATGGTGGCCCTTGGGCAGAAAACTTTTATTACACCACCGAAAGTCCTTTACACGATCCAAAATTGAACCGTTTTACGCCTTACGAAGAGCTCAATCAAAAAGCGGCTAGAAGAGCGGGTAGTTTAGGTGGATGGTTTACTCCAGAAGATCATGTGTTTCAAAAACATGCCGAAGGTTTAAAAAGTATAGTAGACCAAGGTGGTTTAGTTGGTGTGGGTAGTCATGGACAATTACAAGGTCTTGGATATCATTGGGAGCTTTGGAGCATTGCTAGTGGCGGTATGAAACCACTTAATGTGCTTAAAACAGCTACCATACTTGGTGCCGAGGCGCTTGGCTTAGATCAAGATTTAGGAAGTATTGAATCAGGTAAATTAGCTGATTTAGTAATCATGAATGATAATCCTTTAACCAATATCAGAAATACCAACAAGATCCAATACGTACTTAAAAATGGTCGTTTGTATGATGGTAATACACTGGATGAAGTATATCCAAATACTAAAAAATTAGATATTAGTTCTTGGACTAAAGCTGCACCGGTAGTAAACACTCCAGTAAAGCAATAGTGTAGAATGTATTCAAATAAAAAAGCGGCATCCATTTTGGTGCCGCTTTTTTTATATGCTAAAAGATCAAATTAATATTTTGGATGTATGCCCGTATAATTATGAGGCGTTATCTTTTTTAATTCTGCTTTAACTGCTGCACTTACTTTAAGTTTAGAAATAAATGCGTGTATCGATTTTTTATCGATGCTATTATTACCTCTGGTTAAATCTTTTAAAGCCTCGTAAGGGTTAGGGTAATTTTCACGACGTAAAATGGTTTGAATAGCTTCTGCTACCACCGCCCAATTGTTTTCTAAATCAGCTTTTAGTTTAGCTTCATTAAGCACTAGTTTTCCAAGTCCTTTTTCGATAGATTTAATGGCGATGGTCATATGCGCAACTGGCGTTCCAATGTTACGTAATACCGTAGAATCGGTTAAATCTCTTTGTAGTCTACTCACCGGTAATTTAGCGGAAAGGTGCTCTAATAGGGCATTTGCCATACCTAAATTGCCTTCTGCATTTTCAAAATCGATTGGATTTACTTTATGTGGCATGGCACTAGAACCGACTTCACCTTTTTTAGTTTTTTGCTTAAAGTAATCCATAGATATGTATGTCCAAATGTCTCTAGACATATCAATCAAAATGTTGTTGATGCGTTTTAGATTATCAAAATGAGCAGCAAAATAATCGTAATGTTCAATTTGAGTGGTAAACTGCATACGCTGAAGTCCAAGTCTGTCTTCAACAAATTCGTTCCCAAGTTCTACCCAGTTTCTTTTTGGAAAAGCAATATGATGGGCGTTAAAATTACCGGTAGCACCACCAAATTTAGCAGCATACGGAATATTTAAAAATAGTGCAACTTGGTTATGGATACGCTCAACAAAAACCATAAACTCTTTACCTAATTTGGTAGGAGAGGCCGGTTGACCGTGTGTTCTAGCAAGTAAAGGAATGTTTTTCCAGGTAATGGCAAGGTCTTGAATATGCTGCATTAAATTAATAAGGGCCGGCAAATAATCAAATTCCATGCTATTTTTCCAGCTCAATGGAATGGCTGTATTATTAATATCTTGAGATGTTAAACCAAAGTGGATCCACTCTTTTAATTCACTACAATTCGCTTTGTCTAACTGTATTTTTAAGAAATATTCAACCGCTTTAACGTCGTGGTTGGTAGTGGCTTCAATTTCTTTGATGGTTTTTGCGTCCGCTTCACTAAAATTTTCTTTTAGTTCTAGTAAAAAGGCTTTTGCTTTTGCAGGTAGTTTAAAAAACTTTTTATCGGCTAAAAAAACAAAATAATCGATTTCAACAATCACCCTGTATTTAATGAGGGCAAATTCAGAGAAATATTCGTCTAATTGTTGTACTTGTTTTCTGTAACGGCCATCAATTGGTGAAATAGCGGTTAATTGACTTAATTCCATAATTTGATATCGATTAATGGGTAATTATTGTTTCTTTGCATGCAAATCTACTTCAATTGAGCAAAAAAATACGTGTTGGAGCTGTAAGTTATTTAAATACAAAGCCATTACTCTATGGTTTACAGCATCATGCCGTATCTGAAAGCATAGAATTAATTGAAGATTATCCGGCTAATTTGGCTAGGGCTTTACAAGATAATACCATTGATATAGGACTTGTACCTGTTGCCGTAATCCCTAAATTACCTGAAGCGCATCTCATTTCCGATTATTGTATTGGTGCTACCGGACCAGTAGGGTCGGTGTGTATTTTTAGTAAAGTACCCATGGAGGAAATACAAACCCTGTATTTAGATTACCAAAGTAAAACCTCGGTAAATCTTGCCAAAGTGTTATTAAAAAATTATTGGAAAAAAGAGGTACAGTTTTTGGAAGCTCCAAAAAAATTCATGGATTTAATTGACGGCAATACTGCGGCCGTAATAATTGGTGATAGGGCTCTAGATAAATTCGATAGCTATCCTTTCA
>JAOASV010000296.1 GCA_030158535.1 Sediminibacterium sp. | reverse complement strand
CACCATAACTTGCAAGTGTATCAAAAAAAGATTGTGTTCCATTGATAACCGCTTCTAAAACAGTTCCAGGAATTACTTTTTTATTGCGATCGATTGTCGAAGAAAATAAAATATTATCCGTTACACCTACACAAAGTAAGTCATCCAAATTCATGGCCACGGCGTCAATAGCGATGCCCTCCCATACAGATACATCACCGGTTTCTTTCCAATATAAATACGCTAAAATACTTTTGGTACCTGCCCCATCTGCGTGCATAATATTCACAAAAGCGTCATCGCCCATTAAATAGTCGGGATACATTTTACAAAAAGCATGTGGGTACAACCCTTGGTCTAGCTTTTGGATAGCTGCATGCACTTCTTCCTTCTGAGCCGAAACACCTCGTTTAGCGTATAAAGACATTGGTATATAATAAATATGAACAAAACCGGTAACGCTTACAAAGGTAAGCAAAAGACAGAAAGAGTATGGTCGCAAATGGCTTAAGATTGGATTTTCCGCTTATTTTTGCCGCTTATTATGAAAGTCCACTACGAACTAGCCCCCTCACTACCTGCTTTTAGAAATGCAGTGCTTACTATTGGCACTTTTGATGGGGTGCATAAGGGACATCAAAAAATCATACAGCAGCTTAAGGAAACGGCTGCAGCGGTAAATGGCGAAACAGTAATTATCACTTTTCACCCCCATCCACGCAAAATTGTTTCTTCAGTACCTGGAGACGTTAAACTACTCACCACACTGCAAGAAAAAATAAGTTTATTGGAAAAAGCCGGTATCGATCATTTGGTAGTAGTGCCTTTTGACCATCATTTCTCTAACCTAAGTGCAGAAGCGTATATCACCGATTTTATTGTGGCTTATTTTAAACCACATACGGTTGTTATTGGATACGATCACCGTTTTGGGAAAGGAAGAATTGGTGATTTTCACTTATTGGAACAAGTAGGCAAAGCACATGGATTTGTGGTCAATGAAATATCGGAACAGGTATTACAAGAGTCGGTGGTGAGTTCTACAAAAATAAGAGCCTCTATTGCAGCGCATGATATTGAAACTGCCAATACATTTTTAGGCCATCCGTATTTTTTTGACGGCCTTGTGGTCGAAGGAAATAAATTAGGCCGAACCATTGGTTACCCAACAGCCAATTTACATATAGCGTCCGAAGAAAAACTGATTCCAAGTGATGGCGTATATGCCGTTCGCGTGACAATAGGTGATGCAAACCAGGTATATGATGGCA
>JAOASV010000295.1 GCA_030158535.1 Sediminibacterium sp. | reverse complement strand
CATTAGTACAGAACTTCCTAATGGCATCAAATACATCGGTACCGAAGGATGGATTTTTGTAACCAGAGGCGCTTATAAAGCAAGTGCTAGTGACCCGGTGGTAGCCTCGGGACAAAAAGCATTAACGGCTAGTAATGATAGTATTATTACTTCTGTGATTGGCGAAAACGAGGTTAATCTATACAGAAGCGACGAGCACCATGGTAACTGGCTAGACTGTGTAAAATCAAGAAAGCAACCGATTGCACCCGTAGAAGTAGGCCATAGATCCTGCTCTACCTGTATTGTGCATTCTATTGCCATGAAAACGAAGCGTAAACTATATTGGGATGCCACTGATGAAAGGTTTATCAATGATGACGAGGCCAATGGATTATTAAACCGTCCACACCGGGCACCGTACACGATAAAAGGGCTTTCTTAATGCATAACTGACTCACTATAAATCAGGTATAAAAACAACGTGTAAAAAATACAAAGTCGGTAAATTTTAATGATATTTGGATAATATTTAAGGACACCAATTAAAATTATAGGCTCGTGTTAAAGCAACTTTCTTTTCGACTTATTGTATTTTCTCTCTTTGTTATTTTAGTGAGTGCAGCTTGTGGTAAAGGCAGTGGCGGTTCTGGCGGCGGCGGTGTTACACCAACTCCTCCTACACCTCCAACTCCTACCGAAGAAAATATTGTTTTCACCTATGATATTGATCCGGGTTCAAATATTTATGCAGCACTAGGTACTACGCAAGAAGTTAAAATTACAGTTACTTCAAAAATGCCAACCGCTGGTGTAATTACAGATATTGTTGTCAAAAAAGATTCTGATGGCTCAGTCGTATCAAGTTCTACCCTAGCTGCAAGTACAATGGTTCCTATTAATGGTATGATCTCTAATTTAGCAACCAACGTTGTTTGTACAGCTACTATCACTCTAAAGTCTGCAACGACAGCTACCAATACCGCTACCAAAACATTTAAGATAGCAAAAAAGTAATTTTTTTAATCTCTTATACAGCGAACACTAAATCCTGCTAGTCTGTTGTTGTTTGAAACTGTGTATGTGCTTGGCGGAAAAACGACGTATGCTCTAGCAAATGTTGCATCTGTATAATCACTCGACCAGTAATGATGTCCAGATCCCCTATCCGTAATGTTACCAGTTTGATAGGCTAAATAACCGGCAGCATGTATCTTTAACACCGAAGTAAAATTTCCAGCATAACCATTTGTATTTCTTACTGCAGTCCACTC
>JAOASV010000294.1 GCA_030158535.1 Sediminibacterium sp. | reverse complement strand
CCGTTTCATATTTTTGAACCCGAATATGCCCCCAAAAGCCAAAAATTTTATCGGCTACTTTTTCCTGGAAGCCATTTACAAAAGCCAGGGTAATAATCATGGCAATAATGCTGACAGCAGTAGCTGCCACCGATAGCCGGATGATAAATCTGGAAAAACTTTGCTGCTTGTTAAAAGCGATGCGTTTGGCAATATGGTAGGATAGGCCCAAAAAGGTTGTTTTGGTAAAATTACGAATAGTATTTTTGTAAGCATGAATCTATCCCATAAATATTGGACCAGTTGGCTACTATTACTCGTTGTTGTTGTTACAGCCAGCAAAGCGCAGCGTGCGCCGGACCAAGTTTATATGTCCAATATTAAAACGGCACTGCTATTTCAGCAAAACGATCAACAATCTATACCACTTATAAGACTACAATCGTCGGATGTATTGGAGCTTCATTTTGATGACTTGTCGGGTGTTCCTAAAAACTATTTTTATACGTTTCAACTTTGTAATGCTGACTGGACACCTGCTATGTTAAATCCATTTGATTATATAGGAGGCTTTCCTCAAAATAGAATTAGCATGTACAGAGTGTCCAGTGTTTCTGCTACACGCTATGTGCATTATCAAGTGCTCCTCCCAGAAAAAAATTGCGTACCTACAAAAAGTGGGAATTATATTATAAAAGTTTTTTTAGACAACGATACATCGAAACTTGCTTTTACAAAAAGGTTGTATGTGCTTGACGAAAAAGTAACGCTAGGTGCTGGTATCATGCAACCTTATGGTTCTGACATTATGCGTACGCATCAAAAAGTGCAGGTCAATGTGGGTACCAAAGAGTTAAATATTTTAAGCCCCGCTAAACAAACAAAACTCCTAATCGAACAAAACAATGTGCATACTGGTGCTGGCTTTATTACGCAACCTACATTTATTAGGGGTAAAAACTTTGAATATTCCACAGAAGACGCGCATCAAGTTTTTGAAGCAGGCAAAGAATTCCGCTGGGTAGATATTAGAAGTTTACGGTTTGAATCGGACCGTGTTGTAAGAACAGATAGAAGTAAAAATCCTGTAACAATTACCGTCAAACCGGATTTTACAAGAAATGATCAGCGGGCTGTTTTTTATATGGACACCAATGGTTGGACTTCGATTGCAAGTACCGAACTGATTAACCCGTGGTGGCAGGGCGATTATGCCAACGTCAATTTCACCTACGTGCCAGCTGGTTTAAAAGCACTACCCAATAAAGAAATTTACTTGGTGGGACAACTTACCGGACATACCCTTGGGGATACCGCAAAAATGGAATTTGATCCTAGCGTTGGGGCTTATACCAGAACACTACTATTAAAACAGGGTTTCTATAATTATACCTACCTTACCAAAGAAAAAGGGGCTCCTTTTTACACTGCTTCCTTTGCCCCTACAGAAGGTAATTTTTGGGAAACCGAAAACGATTACACGGTATTTTACTACTACAGGTCACTTGGGGGCCGACATGACGAGTTAATTGGCTTTGCCAAGGTAAATTCTCGAAATCAGCTCGGAATCAGATAGTTTGGCTTATTTAATCCGTTAAAAATTAGGGAGAATTGAGGGCAAACCTTACTTTTGCACCGGCAGGTCTTACACGACCAGCTCCTGCAGAACCTCCCCAGGGTAGGAATACAGCAAGGATAAGCGGTTGAGCGGTGCGATGTGAGTAGCCTGCCATTTTTTTTATTCCCCGTCTATTTCGGGGAATTTACATTTAACAGAAAAACCATGAAGTTTTTTATTGACACGGGCAACCTCGCTCAAATTAAAGAAGCCTACGATTTAGGCATTTTGGATGGTGTTACAACCAACCCAACGTTAATGGCTAAAGAAGGTGTAAAAGGCGAAGAAGCCATCGCTAACCACTACAAAACTATTTGCGAAATGGCAGATGGTGACGTAAGTGCCGAAGTACTTTCTACCGATTTTGCTACGATGGTAGAAGAAGGTAAAAAATTAGCAGCGATACATCCAAATATTGTGGTAAAAGTGCCACTTATTAAAGATGGTATTAAAGCAATCAAATGGTTTACCGATAACGGTATTAGAACCAACTGTACCCTCGTATTTAGTGCTGGTCAGGCAATACTTGCTGCTAAAGCAGGTGCTACCTATGTGTCTCCATTTATTGGAAGAATTGATGATAGCTCTTGGGATGGAATGGAACTCATTGGTCAAATCCGTCACATTTACGATATCCAAGGTTTTAAAACTGAAATATTAGCAGCATCTATTAGAAATGCGCTACACATTGTTAAGGCTGCAGAAGCTGGTGCTGATGTGTGTACATGTCCACTTGATTCTATTTTAGGATTATTAAAACATCCTCTAACAGATATTGGACTTGCTAAATTTATAGAAGACGCTAAAAAAATGTAAGGGCAAAAATTTTTTGACCCGCCAAATGGCCGCACTTGTGCGGCCATTTGTATTTAGTGCTTGTGTGCTTTTTTCTTGATCAAGCCACCCTTGGTATCTTTTACAGATGTCATGACCACAAATGCAGTGGGACTTATTTTTTCAATTTCTGTATTGAGTTTATTGATTTCAAGCCTGGTAATTACGGTATAGATAATATCAAGATCATCACGTTCGCCTCTTTTACCAATTCCTTTGGCGCCTTTGTAAACGGTTACACCTCGCCCCATGGTTTGAACAATCATATCTTTTATTTCTTTGCAGTGCGATGAAACAATTGTTACACCTATGTATTCATCAATACCTTCAATAATAAAGTCGAGTGTTTTTGAAGCAGCAAAATAGGTGATCATAGAGTATAGTGCCGTCTCAATTGAAAGTAAAAAAGCAGCCGATCCAAAAATAATTACATTAATGATGATAATAACATCTCCAATGGTGACGCCTATTTTTTTGCTGATATAAATAGCGAGTACTTCTGTGCCATCTATAACACCGCCACCTCTAATAGTAAGGCCAATACCAGCCCCTAAAAATATACCGCCAAATGCTGCTACCAGTAATTTATCATTCGTGATAATTGGGAAATGAATAATTGCAACACAAAGGCCGAGTCCAATAATAGCTACAAGTGTTTTTAAGGCAAATGATTTTCCTAAAGTGAAGTAGCTTAAAAAAATAAAGGGAATATTTATAAGTACAATGAGTACTGATAAAGGGATCTTTGTAAGCTCTGTTAATAATAGTGATACGCCTGTAACGCCTCCATCAATAAAATTATTGGGGAGTAAAAAGCCGTTTAAGCCAAAGCCTGCTGCTAGAATGCCTAGTAAAATGTATACACTGCTCTTGATTTCGGCCTTGATGGTTACCCATTTTCTTTTGTAATTTCTTGCCTTTTGAAATCTACTATTGTTTGTGGTGGCTTCCATATAATTATTGATGTTTGAGCGCTTCGCGTTTGGATAAATTAGAAAGTTGCGGGTGGTCTTTTACAAAACGAATCACCCATTTTTTATTGGTATACGCATAGGCGCGAAGGGCCCAGCCTATGGCTTTGTTCACAAAAAATTCGTTGGTGTCTATGCGGTTAAGGATGTATTTTTCAAGTAGCAGCGTATTGGTATTTTCTTTGTAGGATAACTGAAATAAAATACTCATACGCTGCAACCAAATATTGCTCGATTGGTTCCATTTGTTAGTAGTGGGCTCTAACAGTGCTGGAAATTTGATAAAATATTTTCCAATCACATTTGAATTGGTGGAGTCTACACTGTCCCACCAACTTTTATGCGTAAGCATCCATTCAATAATAGTGATTGTTTTATCTGTCCACAATTTGTGGTGAAAAGCAAGTAGTTCTATGGCAAAATAATGAAGCTCGCGCTCGGGAGCAGCAAAAGCTTCTTTAATAATGGTAACAAGAGTAGCGTGGCTTGTTACAGGATTTTTTTTGTAAAAGGCCTTACAAATACTGCGGCGCTCTGGTGTTTGCAGTCCGTAAAATTCAAACTGATGCAATAAGTATGCTTTAGCACCTGCTGCTTTTGTAGCATTAGCAGATGCAGCAAATTCTTTTTTTATTTGAATAATATACGGGTGCGCCATAGAGATGTTTATAAGTGAACCACTTGTTTTGTTTCGTTACTTTTTTTAGCAGCTACTAGTACTTTCATAATATTAATACCCTCTTGTGGCGTAACGGGTACCGGTTTATTTTCTAAAATTGCTGCAGCTACTGCCTCATAATATTTTCCATAATCGCCACGCTCACTTTCTATAATGCTACTTGTAATTACGCCGTCTGTATCGGTAGTGAGGGTGCCATAATTTTTAGGATCCTCTTTACCCCAGTTTTCACCGCCTGGTTTGTGGCCTGCTAGTAATAAATCTTCTTGCACATCAGATCTATTTTTTATAAAACAACCCTTGGTGCCATATATTTTATAGCCAGGTCCTTGTTGCATAAATACCATACCGCTGGTAAGTAAAATGCGGTGGGTAGGGTAGTATAATAGGAGTGTGAAATAATCATCCACAAGCGATACGGATCTTGTGATGCGAACATCTGCAAAAATTGAGGTAGGCATGCCTGACAGTTGAATGGCTTGATCTACAAGGTGTGGCCCTAAATCAAGTAATACGCCTGCACCCGGTGTAGGCTGCTCTTTATGTACTTTAGGACTGAGGGTTGTTCTATACCGCTCGTAAGAAATTTGAACATCCAGTAAACTGCCAATTTTATTTTCTGCAATTAGTTTTTGTATGGTTAAAAAGTCGGCGTCAAAACGTCTGTTCTGATAAACTGTTAAAAGTTTTTGCTGCTGAACCGCCAGTGCTGCAAGCTCTTCTGCTTCCTCTACGGTTACGGTAAAAGATTTTTCTACCACTACATGTTTACCTGCTAATAGCGCTTGTTTGGTATATGCATAGTGTGTATCGTTGGGGCTGTTTACCACCACTAAGTCAATTGTCGAATCATTTAGTATGTCTTCGTAAGAATCATACGATCTAACGTCCGGATAAATAGCTTGTATTTTTTTACTAGAACGTTCCCAGGCACCAGCTAATATAAAATTTGGGTTCAAATCTATAAATGGCGCATGGAACACACGTCCACTCATGCCAAAAGAAACAAGTGCTGTTTTTATCATAGCTTAAAGTTAAGAAAATCCAAGCAGCGTTTAAAACAAAAATCCCTCTGAATTTTCAGAGGGATTTTTAAATTTGTAGAGGTGATTTTTAATCATTATCCAGCAACTTGCTTTCTAATAATATTTAGTGCACCACCTGCTTTAAACCACTCAATTTGTTGTTGGTTGTACGTATGGTTAGCTGCGATTGAATCAGTTGATCCGTCTTTGTGCGTTAACACAAGTGTTAACGGCGTACCTGGTGCAAAGCTTGTTAAGCCAACTACATCGATACTATCATCTTCCTGGATTTTATCGTAGTCTGCTTTGTTTGCAAAAGTTAACGCCAACATACCTTGTTTTTTAAGGTTTGTTTC
>JAOASV010000293.1 GCA_030158535.1 Sediminibacterium sp. | reverse complement strand
ATCATAGTCCTTTAAAAGCGATGCAAATTTTAAAGGATGCAAATTGGAGTTATGTGTACCAAGAGGTGTATGCGAATGTCGTCCGAAATGCAGTGGCTACCTATATTGTAGAAATCTTACAACAAATTTTACAGCCCGAACCTCATCCCGAATTATTTTATTTAATTGAAGACACCCTGAGGCAATTAGACAAAGGAGGTCCAGTACTGGTAAGTAATTTGCCCATATATTTTTTAATTCATTTAAGTGAAACCCTTGGCTTTGGGCTGCAAGGAAATTACAGTTCGGAAACGCCTTTTTTAGACGTTAAAGAAGGCCAATTTGTAAGCGAAAAACCGGCACACCCTTATTTTTTGGAAGGAGTAGAAGCGCAAACGGCGTCTAATTTTATGACCCTTCAGTTTTATAATAATTTAGAAACGATTGAGTTAAACGGTGCCCACCGAAAAAAGATACTTGAACTTTTTCAGCTCTCTTTAAGTTGGCACTACAAAAAGTTCAATGAAATAAAATCTTTACCTATCTTACAAGCCGTCTTACACTAATACGTCTATGGAAGTACATCACCACTCGCACCATCCCAAAAAGTGGAAGGAATATATCACCGAGTTTTTAATGTTGTTTTTAGCGGTGAGTCTCGGTTTTATGGCCGAAAATATTAGAGAACATCAAATAGAGCAAAATAGAGAAAAGCAGTATATGGTTTCTTTTGTTGCTGATTTAGAAAGTGACATTGTAAATATTATGGAGGGGATGCCTCGTAAAGATGCAAGAATGAAAGCCATTGATACACTCTTTCAATATTTCAATGCAAATCCAGATGTTACCGCGATTCCCGCCGTCATTGTAAAAAAAATGAAGCGCGCGGCCTATGACAGATCCTATGTTAGAAACACAACCACGATCAATCAATTAAAAAATTCAGGAAATCTAAGATTGATTCGAAACAGAAGAGTAGTTGATTCTATTGCATCTTATGATTGGCGCTGGTCAAGAATGGAATATTACAGAGAAACATACATTACCAATCAAAAAGATATTTACCAATTAGAAGAACAAATACTAGAGGCTTCCGATATGATTGGGTATTTTATAAATAACGACTCACTTACTAGTGAAAATAGTAGTCCTAAAACTGGAAATATTCGGATTAGAAGAGAAAAGTTGAACCCTTATTTGAATTTATTAGCAAGACAGTTGATCGTTACAAAAATTGATAAAGAAAATTATCGAAAAGTAGCTGTCATGTCAAGAGATTTAATCAATAATATCAAGC
>JAOASV010000292.1 GCA_030158535.1 Sediminibacterium sp. | reverse complement strand
GTACTAGACCCATTACAGCAGACGCTTCTTTACAATTATTAACCTGGGATGATGATGCAGGTAAAAATACTTTTTGGCACTCATCTGCACACTTAATGGCAGAAGCTGTTGAAGCTTTATATCCTGGCGTAAAATTTTGGGTTGGGCCAGCACTTGATAAAGGATTTTATTACGATATAGATTTAGGTGATCGTCATTTAACGGAAGATGATTTAATTGCCATCGAAAGAAAAATGAATGAGCTTGCAAAACAAGCCAATACATTTACAAGAAAAGAAATTTCTAAAGCAGATGCCATCGCTTATTTTACTGAGCGTAATGATCCGTACAAATTAGATTTATTAGAAGGTCTACAAGATGGTAATATCACACTCTACTCACAAGGTAATTTTACCGACTTGTGTAGAGGGCCACACATTCCAAATACAGGAGCTATTAAAGCCATCAAACTTACCAATATTGCTGGTGCATATTGGAAGGGTAACGAAAAAAATAAAATGCTAACACGCTTGTATGGCGTGACTTTCCCCAATCAAAAGGAATTAGATGCATACCTTTTAATGCTTGAAGAAGCTAAAAAAAGAGACCACCGAAAACTAGGTAAAGAGCTAGGTATTTTTACCATGGATGATGATGTGGGTCAGGGTCTTCCTTTATGGTTACCCAACGGTACCATCATTATTGAAGAATTAGAAAAATTAGCAAAAGAAACGGAAGAAATTGCAGGGTATAAGCGAGTTGTAACACCGCATATTGCTAAAGAAAGTATGTACCTCACAAGTGGTCACTTACCATACTATGCAGATAGTATGTTTCCGCCAATGGAACTTGATGGTACCAAGTATTATTTGAAAGCAATGAACTGTCCGCATCACCATAAAATTTTTGATGCAGAACCAAAAAGTTACAAAGACTTACCATACCGTATTGCTGAATATGGAACTTGTTACAGATATGAACAAAGTGGTGAATTATTTGGACTGATGCGTGTACGTTGCTTACACATGAATGATGCGCATATTTATTGTAACAAAGAACAATTTGCCGCAGAATTTAGAGCTGTAAATGACATGTATACCAAGTACTTTAAAATATTTGGTATTGATAAATACGTGATGCGTTTAAGCTTACACGAGCCTTCAAAATTAGGCGCCAAATATGTAAATGAACCAGCTTTATGGAAAGAAACAGAAGCGATGGTACGTCAAGTACTTATTGAATCTGAAATCCCTTATATCGAGGTTCCGGACGAAGCTGCGTTTTATGGCCCTAAAATTGACGTTCAAATTTGGAGTGCAATTGGTAGAGAATTTACCCTTGCAACCAACCAAGTAGACTTTAATTCAGGCAATAAATTCAAATTAAGTTATAATAACCAAAACAATCAGCCTGAAGTTCCACTGATTATTCACCGTGCACCACTTGGTACCCACGAACGTTTTATTGGATTTTTACTAGAACACTATGCTGGTAAATTCCCGGTTTGGTTGGCACCTTTACAGGTAAAAATCTTACCTATCTCCGATAAGTTTATGGAGTTTGCAGAAAGCGTTAAAAAACAGCTAAAAGCAGCAGGGGTAAGGGTTGAGATAGATGACAGATCTGAAAAAATTGGTAAAAAAATTAGAGATACCGAACTTCAACGCGTTCCATATATGCTTGTAGTGGGGGAGAAAGAAACCCTCGAAAACAAGCTTTCGGTGCGCAGACAAGGCAAGGGAGATTTAGGTATGCAGGACACGCAGGTATTTATCGATGCAATTATTCAGGAAATTCATGAACGTAAATCCGGCGAATAGCCTAAATAGCTTTATCTTTATCCTTCAAAATATTACTAACAAAACAAGTTTTAATGGCATTACCACCAAGAGGCGGCGGAAGATTTAACCCAAGGTTTCAAAGACAACAAGAACCAGAACACCGAATTAACGACAGAATTAGAGTACCCCAGGTACGTTTAGTAGGCGATAACGTTGAAGTAGGCGTTTATTCTACACAAGAGGCACTTAAAATTGCTCAAGAACAAGAATTAGACCTTGTTGAAATATCTCCAACCGCAGATCCTCCAGTTTGTAAGGTAATAGATTATAAAAAGTTCTTATACGAGAAAAAGCGCAAGGAGAAGGAAATGAAAGCCAATTCCAAGCAATCTGAAATCAAAGAAATCAGATTTACGCCAAGTACCGACGATCATGACTTTGACTTTAAGGCAAAACACGCCGAAAAGTTCCTAAAAGACGGTAATAAGGTTAAAGCTTACGTTCAATTTAAGGGTAGAGCCATTATGTTCCAGGACAGAGGCCAATTACTACTCCTTAAGTTTGCAGAGCGTCTTGCAGAAGCTGGTACCCTAGAAAGTATGCCTAAACTAGAGGGTAAACGTATGTTTGCCATTTTTACTCCTAAAACAGGTAAAAAGAAATAGTTGCTCAAATAGGAGATTATCCATAATTTTGCATCCCAATTTCCCAAATGGCTCAACAAGTGTCTCGCCTGTGCAAGACCGCCAGTAGGGTGTAATCTTTAACAAGATTATTAACATGCCAAAGGTAAAAACAAACTCAAGCGCAAAGAAGCGTTTCAAAGTCACTGGTAGTGGTGAAGTAACTTTCCAAAAGCCATTTAAAAGGCACATCTTAACCAAAAAATCTAAAAAACGTAAAAGAGCCCTAAACAAAAAAGGTTTAGTAGACTCTACAAACAAAGACTTCGTTCTTCGTTTATTACGTTTAAAAGGTTAATCCTGGTTAATTTTTAGAAGTACCATTCACAAACAACATTATCAAACAGCAATTACCCATTAGGTAGGCGCTTTCAAACAAATTAATATGCCACGTTCAAAAAATGCAGTTGCATCGAGAGCTAGGAGAAAAAGAATTCTTAAGCAAGCAAAAGGGTTCTACGGTAAACGTAAAAACGTTTATACAGTAGCCAAAAATATCGTTGAAAAAGGTTTGACTTATTCTTATGTAGGTCGTAAACTTAAAAAGCGTGAATACCGTCAATTATGGATTGCACGTATCAACGCAGCGGTTAGACAAGAAGGACTTACTTACAGCCAATTTATCAATAAATTAAGCACAAAGGGTATCGAACTTAACCGTAAAGTATTAGCAGACCTTGCTATGAACGAGCCAGCTAGCTTCAAGGCTTTAGTTGACCAAGTTAAATAAGGTAGCTTACTGTAAAAAATAATATAAAAAAACCGAGTAGTATATATACTGTTCGGTTTTTTTATTCGTTTATACATCTATTATTTCAAGTTTGTCGTTCACCCATTTTAAAGCAACCGCGTAAATGAACAATACTTATACCTCGCTCGTAAACCAAACATTCCACTTCCCTCAACCAGGTTTTGAAGTAAATGATAATGGTTACTTACAATTCAATGATTTAGATTTAAAAAAGATTATTGAAAAGCATGGTACCCCTTTAAAGTTAACATACCTGCCAAAAATTGGTATGCAAATTAACAAGGCAAAAGATATGTTTCAGGCTGCTTTTAAAAAGCACAAATACGAGGGTGAATATTTTTATTGCTATTGTACTAAAAGCTCTCACTTTTCATTTGTAGTAGAAGAGGCGTTAAAGCATAATATTCATTTAGAAACATCTTATGCATACGATATTGAAATTATCAATAGACTGTATCAGCGTAGAAAAATAAATAAAGACACCTACATTATTTGTAATGGCTACAAACAAAAGTCTTACACATCTCGTATTACCAAACTCATCAATACTGGTTTTAAAAATGTAATTCCTATTTTGGACAACAAAGAGGAACTCATGGCCTACAAACGTGGTGCCAAACAACCATTTAGAGTGGGTATTAGAGTAGCTGCAGAGGAAGAACCTAATTTTCCTTTTTACACGTCAAGACTAGGCATTCGTGCAAAAGATATTTTAGAATTTTATGTAGATGAAATTGAAGGGAACGAAGACAAGTTTCAATTAAAAATGTTACATATCTTTTTAAACAAAGGGATTAAAGATGATATTTATTACTGGTCTGAATTAAATAAAATCATCAACCTCTATTGTCAATTAAAAAAGATTTGTCCAGAGTTAGACTCTATTAATATTGGTGGTGGATTTCCTATCAAACACTCACTCGGATTTGAATACGACTACCAGTTCATGATCAATGAAATTGTGAGCAATATTAAAAAGGCTTGTAAAAAAGCCAAGGTTCCTATGCCAAATATCTACACAGAATTTGGTAGCTACACCGTTGGAGAAAGTATGGCACACATTTATAGTGTACTCGCTGAAAAAAATCAGAACGATAGAGAGTGTTGGTATATGATTGATTCGTCTTTCATTACTACACTTCCAGATACCTGGGGTATTGGAGAAAAGTTTTTGATGCTTCCTGTCAATAAATGGGACAATGAATACCACCGCGTTGTACTAGGAGGTATTACCTGCGATAGTCATGATTACTACGACTCAGAAGAACATATCAATGAAGTGTTCTTACCAAAACTAAAAACCCAAGATCCTAAAGATCAAGAATCCAATAAAGAACCGCTGTATGTAGGATTTTTCCATACGGGTGCTTATCAAGATCAAATTAGTGGTTATGGTGGTATCAAGCACTGCTTAATTCCTTCTCCTAAACACGTTATTGTAGAAAGAGATAAAAGTGGCAAACTTGTAGAATGGGTATATGCTAAAGAGCAAACCGCACAATCGATGCTTAAAATTTTGGGCTACCTCCGTTAAACGCATCAAAAACACTGCGTATAGTAGGGTAGGTTTGAACCAGGTATTGTGGTAAGTTTTCCATGAGTACCCACTCAATCTTTTCAATATCTTCTTCGGTTTGAGGAACAAGAGTTTCTGCGTCCAAAGCAGCTGCTTTCATACTGTACCAATGGGTTTCCTTTACTACGTCCTTTTGTAACCATGTATCAAAATAGGTATGTGTAGTCATACATATAAAAGCCCCAAGCGATATTGTTTGTAACCCTGTTTCTTCCTGTACTTCTCTTACGGCACATTCAGGAATAGATTCGTTAGGATCAAGCTTTCCTTTGGGCAAATCCCAAAAACCACGCCTAAACATGAGCAAAAATGCCCCTTCGTTGTTTTGAACAAGTCCTCCAGCTGCTGTAATGATAGGTAAATCCATTGTGTATCAAATGTCTACTATTTTTTGAATTGTTCATACAATTTATTCTAAAATAGACCCTAAATTTGAAGCATGACAAACGAGATAGCCGTTGCAGAAAAGTTACTACAAGTAGCAGCCGTAAAATTAAGTCCTAACGATCCATTTACTTGGGCAAGTGGATGGAAGAGTCCAATTTATTGTGATAATAGAAAAGTACTTTCATTCCCGTATGTAAGAGACTTCATAAAAAGCGAAATGTGCAATGTCATCTTCGAAAAATTTGGCGATGCCGACACATTAGCAGGTGTAGCAACAGCAGGTATTCCTTGGGGTGCTATGGCTGCAGATCAATTAAAACTGCCATATATATACGTTAGACCCAAACCAAAAGAACATGGT
>JAOASV010000291.1 GCA_030158535.1 Sediminibacterium sp. | reverse complement strand
ACCATACAGTGTTGCCATGGAAGGTTATCCATATTTTTTTCAAATATAAAGCCTGCCGCTTTTAATTCTTTAACGGACTGCTTTTCACTCATTTTATGAATGGTTTTAATAGGCACTGCAGGATCTTCGGCTCTAAATTCTACAAGTACCAATTTACCCCCAGGCTTTAAAGCTGACAGCATAGATAAAGCCATTTCATAAGGAAAAGAAAACTCGTGGTAAACGTCCACCAATAAAATAATGTCAACCGTATTTTCAGGTAGCGCAACATTTTTTTCGGTACTTAATACCGGCACAATGCGGAATAGTTTTTCCTCCTTAATTCTTGCGTTTAAATAGGCAATCATTTCCGGCTCAACATCCACTGCAAACACTTTACCATTCCCTACCATTTTTGAAAGTAAAGCACTATGGTAGCCACTACCCGCACCAATATCTGCAACAACCATACCCGGTTTTACCGATAAATTTTTTAAAAGTTGCGTTGTATTTTCTTCCATTTCGCGCTCCTCTCTTTCTAGCCAATCTATTCCGTAATGACTCATTACTTGGGCAATTTGCCTACCCATATACCATTTATTAATGCCATTTGGATCACCTGGCTTTGTGGTATAACGTTCCTGCGCCATCAAAGACGTAGAAAATAGTAGTACTATAAATAAAAGTAATCTGGATATAAGCTTGAGCATGGTTCAATTTAGCAATAATTACAAACATGACCTATTGTAAGCACGATTTTCGTAATTTGTAATATGTCAAATTACAAATACGCCTCTCTATTTAGGACACTTGGTTTACTCCCTTTTTTAATTCTATCTATTATTGCCAATGGGCAAAAACCCAATATCATTTATATTTTAACCGACGACCTTGGTTATGGTGATGTTAGCGTATACAATAGCAAATCAAAAATTGCTACTCCGTGGATAGATGCCTTAGCAAAAGAAGGTATGCTTTTTACAGATGCGCATTCAAATTCGTCGGTATGTACGCCAACCAGATATGGCATACTAACAGGCCAGTACGCTTGGCGAACCAGTTTAAAAAATGGCGTATTATGGAGTTATGACAAACCGCTAATTACACCTAATCAATTAACGGTAGCACAGCTATTAAAAAATAACGGATATCAAACAGCATGCATTGGTAAATGGCATTTGGGTTTAAACTGGGCTCAACAAACGAATGGAGAAATTGATTTTACAAAGCCCATTAATGGCGGCCCCACACAAATTGGATTTGATTATTTTTATGGCATTTCGGCCTCACTAGATATCCCACCCTATTTTTATATTGATGGTAATAAAATTACGGCTACACGTATAGACAGTATTCAAGAACAAGGTGGGCAAGGGTTTTGGCGCGCTGGCCCTATTGGTAATGATTTTAAACATCAAGAAGTACTGGATACTTTTGTAAGTAAATCTATTCAGTACATAAGCAAAGCTTCCAAACAAAAAGATCCGTTTTTTTTATATTTAGCACTTGCCTCTCCGCATACGCCTATACTTCCTTCAACTAATTATAAAAGTACAACAGCTACCAATGCCTATGGTGATTTTGTAAAAATGACGGACGCTAAAATTGGTGAAATACTTCAGTATTTAAAAGACAATAACCTAGATAAAAACACAATGATTGTTTTTACCAGTGATAACGGATGTTCTCCATCTGCAAATTTTAAAGAATTACGTGAAAAAGGACATGACCCAAGTGCCGGATTTAGAGGCACTAAAGCTGATATCTACGAGGGCGGGCATCGTGTGCCCTTTATTGTAAAATGGACTGGCAATGTAAAAGCAAACAGCATTAACAATGCCACAATTTGTCTCACCGATTTTATGGCTACTTGTTCGGATTTACTCAATACAAAATTGCAAAATAATGTGGGTCAAGATAGCTATAGCCTTCTTCCATTACTCACTCCTTCCAAAAAAACGACCTACCAAAGAACCAGCACAATTCATCACTCCATTGATGGCTATTTTGCGATCAGAAAAGGAGATTGGAAACTAGCTCTTTGCAGGGGCTCAGGCGGCTGGAGTGCGCCAACCGAAAATCAGGCGGCTAAAAATAATATGCCTGCTGTACAACTATATAATTTAAAAGAAGATCCGGCGGAACAAAATAATGTGTATACAAAATATCCAGAAATAGTGCGCGCTCTAACCGAGGAACTTGAAAAAATAAAAGCAACTGAAAAGTAATGATATGAAATACCTATTTGCACTCTTACTCATCACAAATATTGCTTACGGGCAAAGCAGTAACATTAAATGGATTGACCCTACAAAAATGACGGAGCAGTGCATTGATGGCCGCGGATGGAATGATGGATACACTTTCCCGTACGATAGGTTGCCGCAAAAAGCACAAAGTATGGTAAGGCCGGTGCTTTGGGACTTATCTAAACACACTGCTGGCGAGTATATCAATTTTACCACCAACAGTAGCACTATTTACGTAAGGCTCAAGGTTAAAGGTGCTCAAGCCATGGCGCAAATGCCAGCCACTGGTGTAAGTGGTGTAGACTTATATAGCAAAGACCCTTTAGGTGGATGGAATTGGACCAAAGCGACTGTCAATTTTAAAGATACCATTACCTATAAATTTGAAAATATTAAAGATGCAGCAAGCTTTGATTTTTTTAGACTCTACCTCCCACTATGCAATGCTGTGTCGTGGTTAGAAATTGGTGTTCCTGAAAATTCTACTTGCACATTACTACCCGCGCAAAATGATCAACCAATTGTAGCGTACGGCACTTCAATTATGCATGGCGCTTATGCTAGCAGGCCTGGGCTTGGGTGGACCAATATTTTAGGCAGAAAACTGAATTCAAAAATGATTAACCTTGGCTTTTCTGGCAATGGTCAACTTGAGCCAGCCATGATTGACCTGATTAATGAAATTGATGCCAAACTATATATTTTAGACTGCATACCTAACCTTTGGGACAAAACAAAATTTAGTGCCGAAGAAATAGAAAAAAGAATGCGTCATGCACAAATAGAAATCCATAAAAAACATCCGGGTGTTCCAATCATATTTACAGAGCATTGCAGCGGTAAAGACGGTATTAATTTGGATACGATTATGGCGCAAAAATATATTGCAGTTAGTAAGATTTCGGCAGCGGTATTTAAAAAAATGAAAAAAGAAGGCATTAAAGATATCTACGAGCTTACTGCAAGTCAAATTGGTTTTGATACAGAGAGCACATTGGATGGCACACACCCCAACGATATTGGGATGATGCAATATGCAAATGCATATTACCAATTGATAACACGTAAAATTGGTTTACACTAAATTACTTTCCTTTCAAATACTTATCCAACCAACGACCTTGTTCATATAACAAGTGCAGCACGTTTTCTTTACCTCTGTAGCCATGTGCTTCATATGGTAAGTATACAAAACGCACTGTGCCTCCATGTCCTTTAATAGCTGCGTATAAACGCTCACTATTAATAGGGAATGTTCCGGTATTGTCATCCATTTCACCGTGGGTTAATAATATTGGTGTTTTAATTTTATTCGCATGCGCAAATGGACTCATGTCTAAATACAATTGAGGTGCTTGCCAAAAAGTACGGTCTTCATTTTGAAAACCAAATGGTGTTAGCGTTCTATTGTAAGCACCACTGCGTGCAATACCTGCTTTAAACAAGTTGGTATGAGCTAATAAGTTAGCTGTCATAAATGCACCATAACTATGCCCACCAACAGCCATTTTATTTCTGTCACTTACGCCCATACTTACGAGTTTATCAATAGCCGCATTGGCATTTAAAATCAACTGGTTTACAAAATCATCATTGGGCTTTTTATCCGGAGAAGTAGCCACAATTGGCATTTCGGCATTATCCAAAATCGCATAACCCTGGGTTACGTAAAACACCGGAGATCCCCAGCTTAACAAAGTAAATTTGTGTTGGTTACCCCTAATTTGGCTCGCATCGGCAGCGCTTGTAAACTCGCGCGGATATGCCCAAAGTAGTGTAGGCAAAGGGCCGTCTTTTTCTTTGTTGTACTCTTTAGGCAAATACAAATCGCCGGTTAAGTCTACACCATCTGCTCTTTTGTACTTAATTTTTTGCTTACTAACACCTTCCATACTTGCATATGGATTACTAAAATTAGTGATCGCAACAGAAGTATTTGCCTGTAAAGATTTTAGGTAATAGTTAGGCACTTCTTTTTCTGTTTCTCTGCGGGTAATGATTTTTAAAGCCGAAGCGTCCAATACCTCTACTACATATTCAAAGCAATCTTCTTTACTGCGCCAGATAATCTCGTTGGCTTTGGTATCTAAATTATACATAGATAAATAAGGTAAGTCCCCTTTATCAGAAGCACCAGTAGTATTGTTCATTAAAACAGAACGGCCGTTGTTTACGGTAGCAATTACACTTTTTCCAAACTTATTTTTTTGTGTAACGGGGTTTCCTAGGTTGCTATAAGCATCTGTCAAACTTCTTTCATATAAAGTGGTTAAACTACCCGCTTTACTATTATAGATACTTACTTTATAGCGCTGTTTGGTTCTTAACACTTCTGTAACTAGCGCCAGCATTTCATCTCCCCAGCTGATATTAGAAAAACGAGCAGCTGTTTTAAATAATTCGCGAGGTGCTTCCGTAAATGGAGCACTAATCGCCATTACCGCATCATGAAAAGGCACTGCTTTTTTAATTAAACCGCTATCAAGTGGCATAGCGTATACAATGGTAGCCGCTTCGTCATCTTTCCACTCAAAACCACGCGGTGCATTTTGCACGTTATCATACCCACTCGCTGTTCCTTCGGAAGAAGGTAAGTCAGCAATCTTTTTTACAAGCACGCCGTTTTTATCAAGCACTTGCATAGAAGATGCAAAACCTCCCGCAGTTACTAAATAAGAAAATGGCTTGTTTAAAGTTCTGGTAAGTATATAATTTTTATCCGGAGAAATACTAAAGCTATTCATTAAAGCAGGCGCTCCTATTTTTGTTTCTACCCCGCTTTTATTTTTTACGAGTTGACTTTTTGCTAAAAATTCAAACACATATTCGTCATACGGCGATTTAATTAAATCTTGATAGGTAACACTAGGTGCCGCTTTACCCAAGTTTTCTTGAATAGTAGGACCCTTAGGTGTTACAGGTCTTTTAGCTAAATCGCTTGCCTTGTTTACATTTACTTTATACAGTAGTGTAGCATCATCTTGCCATACTAAACCACCACCTAAAATTAAATTGGCAGCAGTCTTATTTATTTTTTGACAAGTTAAAGTTGCCAAATCAATCACATATACATCCACCGCATTTTCCGACACATTGTAAAATGCAATTTTATTTTCTGAAGGATTCCAGGTAGGATTAAGTGCTGCAACACTTGCAGGCAATCCTTTAACGGCTAATACTTTTCCAGTAGCAACCTCTTTAATTGTAAGGCCCTTGATATAGCTCTGACGCGTAGGTGAAAAATTATTAGGGTTTAAACGTAAGCCTGCAATTTTAAATTCGGCTTGGCCTAGTTCTTCAACTAATGGATATGAAGGA
>JAOASV010000290.1 GCA_030158535.1 Sediminibacterium sp. | reverse complement strand
GGCAGTATGGTTATGCCTTTAGAAATGCTGCAGGGGTACCTATTGCGGGCCGCCGAAAAGTAACCACGGTAAATAGTATCGTAAACGCTATTTATAGTTTTAATGCCCGCATGAATTTATCTGCGCGTGCAAGACATTACTGGAGTAAGGTAGAGTATGAAACCTTCTTTAATGTTACACCTAGTGGTGGTATCACTGAAATTCCTTTTGTGTCTGGGAAAAATCAAAACTTTAATGTCTTTAATATTGATATGTTTTATACTTGGGATTTTGCTTATGGAAGCAGGTTTATTGTAGGATGGAAAAACTGGTTAGGGTCAGATTTTAATTTGCCTTACGAGTCTCATAAAAATTATACGACCAATGCAAGAGCTGTGTTTCAGCAGCCTCATGGCAATGAAATTACGTGTAAGCTTATTTACTTTTTGGATTACATGAAACTCAAAGCAAAAAACCCATTAAAGCCTAATAGGAGCTAGCTTTGGCTGATTTAAGTTGGCCGTTTTGTTTCCTAAAAAAATATAGATTTTTATTTTCTTGGTAGTCTATTTGACTTTTAATACTACTATTATATACCGGCATTAATTTAAAGTTGTTAAACACGCTTGATGATTTTGAAAACAATCCAGCTGTAAAATATAGCAGGGTTTCGAAGCCCTTAAAAAATTGATCGCTTGGGCGACCTAAGTATTTAAGTTTATAGGCAGCTGTTAATTGTTTTAAAAGTTTTTCATTGCCATTAAAATAGTAGGGGCTTGCATAAATGATTTCAACATTAGTAGCGTTAAACGATTTATCACCATCCCAGGTTGGCATGCCAATAACAGTGGCTTTATAAGCTGGATTTTCATTCAGTATTTTTACAATTGAAGAACCAAAGCTTTCTTTTAAGCTGCCGCACATAATTATATTTTGTTTGGTAGAATCTAAATATGGGAGGATGTCGCCAAAAGCGATGCTGTCCTGCAATTCTATTTGTGAAAAGGAGAGTGCTGGTTTGTTATTGGTAGCTGTAATAAGATTTTGAATATAATCTTCGGTGGTTCCTTTTTTCTTACAATACAATATGGTGTTTTTAGCAAAGTTATTTTGCAGATAACTACTAATAGCCTCACACTGTGTTTTAAGTGTTGGGTTTAAAACGGTAAAAAACGGGTTATTGGTAACGCCAGCATCGTTCGGAAAAACAGCTGATACCATGGGTGCTTGGTGTGCGAGCGCAAAGTCGGCAATGAGTTTTGTGTCGGCTCTATTGGTAACGGCACTGATAATGAGTGCTGTTTTTTGTAGACTCGAATCGGAAAGAATAGTTGCTAATGAAGTATTTTTTTGTTTGGTATCGATGATGCGGATATCAAGTGAGGCGTTCGTTTTTTTTAATGAGTCGATGGCCATTAAAACACCGTTGTAAAAATCAAGCCCTGGGAGCATGGTTTTAGGCAAATTATTATTGCCTAAAATATAGTCGGGGCCATTAAAGGCAGCGTCAATTTCAAGGGGAATAAATACAGCAATTGTTTTGCGTTCTTGAACTGTTAAGGCAGTTTGTGCATATGTGTTGGCAAAGCAGCTTAGCAATAAAACAAATAGTGTAGTATACGGTAGGCTACTTTTCATAACATGTTATTTTACTCCCACTCAATGGTAGCAGGGGGTTTACTACTAATGTCATATACTACACGATTGATGCCTCTTACCTGATTGATAATTTCATTGGAAACATGCGCTAAAAATGAATACGGTAAATGAGCCCAATCGGCAGTCATGCCATCAACTGAGGTTACGGCTCTTAGTGCAACCGTAAACTCGTAGGTTCTTTCGTCACCCATTACGCCCACACTTTTTACAGGAAGTAAAATTGTACCTGCCTGCCAAACTTCGGTATATAAATTATGTGATTTTAAGGCATTCATATAAATGGCGTCTGCTGCTTGTAATAAAGCTACTTTTTCAGCATTTACTTCGCCAAGTATTCTGATGGCAAGTCCTGGTCCAGGAAAAGGATGTCTATTAATCATGTCGGCTGGAATGCCAAGCTCTAGACCCACTCTGCGTACTTCATCTTTAAATAAATACCTAAGTGGTTCTACGAGTGATAAGTGCATGGTGTCCGGAAGGCCTCCCACGTTGTGGTGTGACTTGATGGTTTGTGAAGGTCCATGAACACTAACGCTTTCAATAACATCTGGATAGATAGTACCCTGTCCTAAAAAACTTACGTCTTTTACTTTAGCAGCTTCTTCTTGGAAAACATCAATAAATAATTTGCCAATTACTTTTCTTTTAGCTTCCGGATCTGTTTTATCTTTTAAATCTGCGTAGAATCTTTCTTTTGCATCGATGCCCGTTACATTAAGTCCAAGCTCTTTGTACATCTCTAACACTTGTTCAAACTCGCCTTGACGAAGCACACCATTGTCTACAAAAATACCATGTAGTCTGTTGCCAATGGCTTTGCTAATAAGCGTGGCTGCAACGGTGCTATCTACGCCACCACTAAGCGCCATAATTACTTGACGGTCTCCAATCTGCTCTTTTAATGCGGCAACGGTTTCTGTTACAAATGAAGCAGGCGTCCAGTTTCGGCTACATCCGCAGGTGTTCACCAAAAAGTTTTTAATAATTAATTTACCCTGCGTAGAGTGGTATACTTCTGGATGAAATTGTAATCCAAATAAAGGATGTGTATCTGTGGTTGTTTTTTTAAATGCTGCGATAGGAATACTTTCGGTGGTTGCTGTAATTTGAAATCCTTCAGGTAAAGCAACAATAGAATCAGAATGGCTCATCCACACTTGAGATCCATTATCAACGCCAGCAAGTAAAGTATCTTGTTCTTGTATTTGTAAGTGTGCGCGGCCGTATTCTCTTTTGTTAGATTTATTGACCGTGCCACCAAATGTTTTAGCGGTTAATTGAGCGCCATAGCAAACGCCGAGTACCGGAACGTTTTGTATAAAGCTTGCAATGTCTACAACAGGAGCGTTTTCTTCATTCACACTAAATGGAGATCCACTTAATATGATTCCTTTTAATCCGGGCTCAAAAGTAAAAGACTTATGAAAGGGGATGATTTCACAATACACATTGGCCTCTCTAACGGCTCTAGCTATTAACTGCGTATACTGGCTACCAAAATCTAGGATAAGAATTTTTTCTGTCATAGCAGCGAAGTTAATTGAAATTAGGAGCACAAAAAAAACCAACCCGCAGGGTTGGTTTTAATAATATCTATCAAAGTTGATAAGTATCTATCTTGCAGTTTAACTTATGCAGCAACAACAGCCTTTTTGGCTAATTTGCTCTTTAAGTTTGCAGCTTTGTTTTTGTGGATAATACCACGCTTAGCTAGTTTATCAATCATCGAAATGACGTTTGGTAATCCTTCTGTGTAAGCTTTGGTATCTGAGCCAGCTTTAAGTTCACGAACTGCATTACGGGTAGTTTTACCATAGTAACGGTTACGCTCGCGACGCTTAGCCGCTTGTCTCATATCTTTTTTAGTAGCTGAATGGTTTGCCATGTTCTAATTATTTTTCAGGACGGCAAAGGTAAGGCCTAGAGCTGAAAGTTTGAAATTTTATTCAAAAAAAACATCGATTTCCTTAATTTTCAATGAAATTACCCCTTTTTTTCTCCTTTTTATGACCGATATTTGCTCGGCAATTTGATAAATTAGACGCCTAAGACTATCACATGAAGGATTTTTCTTATATAACCAATTCGCATCCAGCTTTTATAGAAGAGACCTATAAAGCATTTGTACAAGATCCAAGTTCTGTAGATCCAGACTTGAAAAAGTTTTTTGAAGGCTTTGATTTTGCCGTTTCTAATGGCCATGCAGGGACTGGAGCAGCTGCATCTGTAGCTACTTCTTCTACAACAAGTAATGCAGGTATCGATTGGCAAAAAGAAATCAATGTGTACCGCCTTATTTTGGGTTATCGAAATAGAGGTCACTTATTGGCGTTAACAAATCCAATTAGACCGCGTAAAGACAGACAGGCCAATTTAGATTTATCTTATTTTGGATTATCTGATTCTGATTTGTCGCAAACTTTTCAAGCAGGAAAATTTGTTGGACTTGGTGCAGCTACTTTAAAAAATATTTTAACGCATTTACAAACCTGCTACACGTCAAGTGTTGGCGCAGAGTTTAAATATATTAGCAATAAAGAAAAGGTTTCGTTTTTGATTGCAGAAATGGAAACCAACTTTAAAGCGCCTATTCATTTAGATAAAAAGAAACACATCCTTGAAAAATTAAATCAGGGTGTAATTTTTGAAAAGTTTTTACATACCAAATACATTGGTCAAAAAAGATTTTCATTAGAAGGAGGAGAGAGTACGATTGCTGCATTAGATGCTATCATTAATACCGCTGCTTCGCATGATGTGCAAGAAGTTGTAATTGGTATGGCGCACCGTGGTCGTTTAAACGTGCTTGCGAACATCATGGGCAAAACCTATGAGCAAATATTTAGTGAGTTTGAAGGAACCGCTATTATCGATCAAACCATGGGTAGCGGCGACGTTAAATACCATATGGGTTATGGTTCAGAAATTACAACACCTGATCAGAAAAAGATTCATTTAAAATTAGTACCTAACCCTTCACATCTTGAAGCGGTAGATCCAGTAGTACTTGGTTTTGCAAGAGCAAAAGCAGACGTGCTAGATCAAAGTGCTTTTGATAAATACTTGCCTATATTAATTCATGGCGATGCTTCTGTTGCAGGACAGGGTATTGTCTATGAAGTATTGCAAATGAGTAACCTTCGTGGTTATCATACAGGTGGCACAATTCATTTTGTGATCAACAACCAAATTGGCTTTACCACAGATTTTGATGATGCAAGAAGTGCCGATTATTGTACATCGGTTGCTGCCATGGTGCAAGCGCCTGTGTTACATGTAAATGGTGATGATGCAGAAGCGGTTGTTAAGTGTGCCGAAATTGCAACACGTTACCGTCAAAAATTTAATTCGGATATTTTTATTGATATGGTGTGTTACCGTAGACACGGGCACAATGAGGGTGATGATCCTAAGTATACACAACCTCAACTGTATTCATTAATTGATAAGCATCAAAATCCGAGAGAAACGTACACGCAGTTTTTAATCCAAAATGGTGAGCCAGAAGCGCAGGCTTTAGCAAAAGAAATGGAAAAGAAGTTCTGGGCAGATTTGCAAGAGCGCCTAGATGAAGTAAAGCAAAACCCACTTCCTTACAAATACCAAGCGCCAGAACTTGCTTGGCAAAATATGGGTAAAGCAACAGATGCAGATTTTCAGTCTTCGCCTGTTACTGCTGTTACTCAAGAAAGATTTAATTTAATGTTTGAGCGTTTGATGCAATTCCCTCAAGATTTTAAACCACTTAAAAAAGTGGAAAAATTATTGCAGGAAAAAATCAAGCTCATGGAAGCCGAGCAAAAAGTAGATTGGGCTACTGCCGAGTTAATGGCATATGGTTCACTCCTTATTGATGGCAATATTGTTCGTATGAGTGGTCAGGACGTACAACGTGGTACATTTAGTCACCGTCACGCAGTGATTAGAGA
>JAOASV010000289.1:2255-5619 GCA_030158535.1 Sediminibacterium sp. | reverse complement strand
GTGTAAGCCTGAAAATCTCTGCCGTTTCCAAGTCCGTACAAATGTGGCGTTAGTAATTTAATTTGTTTTTTAAGGGTGTCAATTTTTTCGATATTAATATTATCATCTGCAAAACCATAATTAAAAGTGCCTTGTAGCCATATATTTTTTTGTCCGGTCCATTTTGCATGTCTTGCATCGGTGTATTCAAATATGCCACCTCTGTTGCTTGTGTCACCAATACGCGGCACAGATCCTTTATCAATGACTTTGCCAATTTTGATGCTGCCACTGTTGGGGTAGTGTGCAAGCGTGAGTGGTTCGTTGTTAAAAAATAATTCAAGTGGTGCAGGAACAACGGGTTGTCCATGTCCAAAGCTTTGGTGTTTGCCATAATTTAAAATACCAATTTGCTTAAGAGATACCTGGTATAATGCTGCAGCTGCTGTTTTACCAACCCGCATTAAAATTGATGGGTCCTTAACTTTTTTAAAGGCACTACTTTTAATTTTTTTGCCACCCGAAATAATCACTTTGTCTTTGTCAACACCTCTCCAAATAATAGGTGTTTGCTTGCTGCCTGTAACAGCTTCTTCTAATTTAAATCCTGCTTGCAGTTCATAATTGCCGGACCCTATATGAACAACAATATCACCCTCGTAATTTGGGTTAGCCGTCTTAAATTTCTTAATCAATAACTGCGCTTTTGAAAGTGTTGCTACTGGCGCAGCTGCTGTTCCTTTGCTCTTATCATTACCAGCTGACGACACATAAAATTCTTGCCCAAAAGCATGGTTAATAACGAGTAAAAAAATGACAGTTTTAAGGAGTTGTTTCATGTGTGTATCTTAAAGTTTGTAGGCGCTGTTTTGTCTATTATTTATTTTATATTGTATAAAATTTAGCGGTTATGGAAACAACACCCATTTCAATAAAAGAGGCGCTTGATCAGCCGTATAGCGTAACACCTGAACAGGCCTCATTTTTTGCGCAACATGGTTTTATAAAAATTAAAAACATTTTTGACGCTTCTGTTATTGATTATATGAATATAGTAATTTCCAAAGAGGTGGACCGTTTAAATAATCAACAAATTCCATTAGAAGAGCGCGATACCTATGGTAAAGCATTTTTGCAAATCATGAACTTGTGGACGCATACCACTGTGGTAAAAGACATTGTATTTAGTAAACGAATAGCCCAAATTGCCACTGGCTTAATGCAAACAAATGGCGTACGTTTATACCACGATCAGGCGCTTTTTAAAGAACCCAAAGGTGGCCATACGCCTTGGCATGCTGATCAATATTACTGGCCGCTAGCCACCGAAAACACAGTTACCGCTTGGATACCACTACAAGCAACGCCCCTTAATTATGGGCCACTCGAATTTAGTGCAGGTAGTAATAAGTTAACGGCTGGCAGAGATAAACAAATTAGTGATGAGAGCCAAGCTTTTTTAGAATCCGAATTAAAAAATCAAAATTTTGAGCACGTTATAGAACCCTTTGATGTGGGTGAAATAAGTTTTCATAGAGGATGGTTGTATCACCGCGCAGGCCCTAACGTTTCCGGTAACATGCGAAAGGTTATGACCATGATTTATATGGATAAAGACACGGTATTAAAAGAGCCAGAAAACCATAACCAGCTTGCCGATTGGGAAGCTTGGTGCCCAGGCGCTACTGTTGGTGCCACTATTAATACACCTTTAAACCCCGTATTGTATGAAAAAACATCGTAGCATATTATTCTTGATTTTTTTGACCCTTGCTCAAAAAACCATAGCGCAGCTGCCCATTATTCCATACCCTAATAAAGTAGTAGAAGGAAAAGGGTTTTATACGGTTACAAGTTCTGTAACAAAAGAAGCTGTTGTTGTAATTGACTCAAGTGGAGGATCTGTTGTTACTAGTCCCGAAGGTTATTATCTAACAGTAACTCCCAAACAAATAAAAGTGGTTGCAAAAACAAAAGTGGGCGCGTTTTACGCTATGCAAACGCTTTTGCAATTAGAAGCGGCGTCTAAAAAAATTCCAGCAGTAACCATAGAGGATGCACCAGCATTTGGTTATAGGGGGCTGATGTTAGACGTGGGTAGACATTTTATGCCAATATCTTTTATAAAACAGTTACTGGATGTTATGGCGATGCAAAAGATGAACAATTTGCATTTGCATTTAACCGAAGATCAGGGATGGCGTATCGAAATAAAAAAATATCCAAAATTAACGAGTGTAGGATCTGTGCGAGGCGGAACTTTAATTGGTAAGTATCCAGGGAGTGGCAATACCAACGCCGCCTACGGCGGCTTTTATACGCAGGCGCAGTTAAAAGAACTTGTTGCATATGCGGCTGCAAAACACATCAATGTTATACCTGAAATTGAAATGCCAGGCCATGCAAGTGCTGCTATTGCTGCCTATCCGGAGTTAAGTTGTTTTCCTAACGAAGCTACCAAGCTTACAAATAATATGTACGCAACCACTACAGAAAATAAAATTAAAACTACGGGTGGTAAAATTGTACAAGAAACATGGGGTGTTTTTGATGATGTATTTGCACCTAGTGAGTACACTTTTAATTTTATTGAAAACGTTTTGGATGAAGTGATGGATATTTTTCCGTCTAGTTATATTCATATTGGTGGCGACGAGTGTCCTAAAACTGCCTGGAAGCGTTCTAGCTATTGTCAGAACCTTATGAAAGAAAAAGGCATCGCTAACGAGCATGCACTTCAAAGCTATTTTATTCAACGTGTAGAAAAATACGTGAACAGTAAGGGCCGTAAAATAATTGGCTGGGATGAAATTTTAGAAGGGGGCCTTGCGCCTAATGCAACCGTTATGAGTTGGCAGGGTGAAGAAGGTGGTATTACTGCCGCCAAAGAGCATCATGACGTTATTATGACGCCACAGGGCAATTGTTATTTAAACTTTTATCAATCTGCAGATTCTCGCGACTCTATTGCATTTGGTGGTTTCTTACCGCTAGAGGCTGTGTACAATTACAACCCAGTACCTGCGGCGCTTAACGCAGAGGAGGCTAGGTATATTAAAGGCGTACAGGGTAATTTATGGACCGAGTATATTGCTAACAAAGACCTGGCTTCTTTTATGTTGTATCCGCGCGCTATGGCCATTGCCGAAATCGGATGGACAAAAACAAAAACCGGTTTCGATCATTTTACAAATAGGGTAACAAAGTGGCAGCCAATACTAAAACAAAAAGGGCTTCATTTTTCGGACCATTTATACAATATACAAATTACCAGTAAGCCAATTGCTGGTGGCATCAACGTTTCTATTGGTGGCGTAGGAGCGGCTTATAAAATTGTGTACAATACAAATGGCAAACTGCCTAGTGTTAACGATCAAATCTATAC
>JAOASV010000289.1:0-2245 GCA_030158535.1 Sediminibacterium sp. | reverse complement strand
AATCTATACTGGCGCTATCACAATTACCGGCGACGCAAATTTGCAAGCGGGTGTTGTAGTTAATAGCAAAATAACAGATGTTGCCTCTGCGGCGTTTTCTATCAATAAGGCAACAGGTGCTAAGCTTGTGTCATTACTGCATGCACCCAAAGCGCCCTATAATAAAAGTGGAAATACTGGATTTATAAACGGCATACTTGCAAATGATGCTAGGTTTAGTGATGGCGAATGGCTTGCCTGGGAAGGTAAAACAATCGATGCTACACTTGATTTAGGTGCAACTACAACTATTTCGCAAATTACTACGCGCTTTATCAATAGCCGTGGCAGTTGGATTCATTTGCCAACAAGTGTAGAAGTGTTAGGATCAGTAGATGGTAAAACATTTACGCGCCTTGGCTTCCAACAAAATTTTGATGAAAGTAAAGAAGGAAATTTACCCGTTTTGTTTACTGTACCTTCTACTAGTGTTAGATATATTCAATTGATAGTGCATCCTGTAGCAATTATACCGGCTGGATTTGCAGGAGCTGGAAATCCTTCTTGGTTATTTATGGATGAACTCATTATAAAATAAATAGGATGGCAAAAGTAATTGACACCCACATGCACAGTTGGGACTTGCAAAAAGTTAGGTATAGTTGGCTCGATGGTGATACGTCTATACTAGCGCAAAATTATTATCCTTCGTATATTGAAGCACAATTGTCTGCGGCTAATGTTAGTGCAGCTATCATGGTACAAGCAGCAAATAGTATAGAAGATACAGCCTTTATGTTTGATTGTGCCGAGCAGTATCCATGTATTATTGGGGTTGTGGGTTGGGTAGATTTGTTAAATCCTGAAATGGCTAAAAAGCAATTAGAAGCGCATTTAAAAAATAAATATTTTAAAGGGATTAGACATTTAATTCATGACGAGCCGGACAGTAGCTGGCTACTGCAACCAAATGTTATTAAAAGTTTAGAGATACTTGCCAATCATGGACTTCCTTTTGATGTGGTGGGTGTAAAAACCGAGCACATTAAGGCGGCCATACAAGTAGCCAAACAAATACCCCATTTAAAAATGGTATTTGATCACTTAAATCATCCGCCTATTGCTACTAATGAGCAGTTTGGTGCTTGGGGAGACGCAATAGCCGAAGCCGCTGCTATGCCTAATTTTTATGCTAAAATTTCGGGGCTTGGCACTTGTTGTGCAAACTTTAATGATTGGTCTGCTACTACCATCGAGCCTTATGTGGCCTATGTTTTGCAGCATTTTGGCGTTGATAAATTAATGATAGGCGGAGACTGGCCTGTGTCTTTACTCGCAGGCGATTATGTAACAACGCATCATCAGTATCAAGAAGTGATCAATATATTAGTTGCTCCTGAAAATCAACAAAAAATTTATAGTACCAATGCCGCCGCTTTTTATAAGCTGGATTAATTGTTTACGATTTCAACTTCAATTCTTCTGTTTCTAAAACGGTTGTTGTCATTGTCGTTGGCCGTTAATGGATCCGATTCGCCTTTGCCAATAGTGGCAATGCGCCCTGCGGCAATGCCTAATTTAACAAGCGCTGCTTTAACGGCTTCGGCTCTTTTATTGGATAAAATAATATTGTAGTTGTCTTCGCCAAGGTTATCTGTGTGCCCGCTAATGATAATACTGAGTGTGCTATTTTTAGTTAAGTAAGCAGCCATCTGCTCAATTTCTTGAACATACCTTGGCATGATATCATATTTGTCTAATTCAAAATTGACATTGAGAGAGATGGTTTCTCTTACGCCTTTAAACGTTTTTTCGCCAGTCGCTTTTTGTTCGCTTACGGTTCCTGCACTAATGCTTAATTTTTCGTAATCAAACATGCATGGCATCATGCTTACTTCGTAATAGCGGTTTAATGAAAAAAGCTGATTGTTAAATACTTCTTCAAATTCCGATCTATCGTAGCACTGAAAGTACATACCGTTTGTTTCGTTGGCGATGGCCCTTAAATTTACAGAGTCGGCACCACCACTATAGGCGATGGTAAAAACAGGAATATTATTTACGAGTGCTTTTTCTACAATAGATTTCGTGTTTTTATTTTTAGAAGAATTTTCAAATCCGTCTGTAAATAAAAGTAACACGGGCTTGTATTTATTGTATTTGGCCATGGTGTCTAGGCCACGGTCTAGAGCATCATTTATGGCAGTTCCACCGCCAAATCCATCCATGCCTCTTTTTCGGTACAACATTTTTTGGATGGTAGCGC
>JAOASV010000288.1 GCA_030158535.1 Sediminibacterium sp. | reverse complement strand
ACAATGATTATGGCGAAGACATTTTCTCTTTTGTAAATGGTCAATATACCACACAAGGAGGTACACACCAACAAGCATTTAGAGAAGGCTACATTAAAGTGATTCGTGATTTCTTCAAAAAAGATTACGACGTTTCTGATATTAGAACCAGTATTGTAGCTGCCGTTTCTGTGCGTGTACAAGAGCCCGTTTTTGAAAGCCAAACAAAAACCAAGTTAGGATCTCAATATGTTTTTGAAGGGGGACCTTCTATGAAAAAATTTATAGAAGAGTTTTTAGCCAAAGAGCTTGATAACTATTTGCACCGTAACCCTGCAGTGGCAGATGCACTTCGTAAGCGTATCGAGCAAAGTGAAAGAGAACGCAAGGAACTCGCTGGTATTAAAAAGCTAGCCAACGAGCGCGCTAAAAAAGCAAACCTCCACAATAAAAAATTAAGGGATTGTAGGGTGCATTTAAATGATGAACCGCCTGCAAAAAACAAAGAAGAGTTTATTGTACTACAAAATAATTCAACCATTTTTATTACCGAAGGAGATAGTGCGAGTGGAAGTATTACAAAGTCTAGAAATGTAGATACGCAGGCTGTATTTAGTTTGCGTGGTAAACCACTTAATGCATACGGCCTCACAAAAAAAGTGGTGTATGAAAATGAAGAGTTTAACCTCTTACAACACGCACTTAATATTGAAGATGGACTCGAAGGGCTTCGTTACAACAATATCGTAATTGCCACCGATGCCGACGTGGATGGTATGCACATCCGGTTACTACTCATGACATTCTTTTTGCAGTTTTTTCCTGACCTCGTAAAAAAAGGTCACGTATATATTTTAGAAACGCCATTATTTAGGGTGCGTAATAAGCAGGAAACTATTTACTGTTACGACGAAACAGAAAAGCAGGCGGCTGTAAAAAAATTAGGCAACAAGCCTGAGATAACAAGGTTTAAAGGACTGGGGGAAATTTCGCCAGAAGAGTTTGGACGATTTATTGGACTTGATATGCGTGTGCAGCCCGTTATTTTAGAAGTAGGTGATCATATCCAACACTTGCTAGAATATTATATGGGTAAAAATACCATGGAGCGTCAAGAGTTTATTATCAACAATTTAAAAGTTGAATTAGACCTCGTTAACGAATAATATTATTCATCATTTTAGAAGACATACTTTATGATTCACGTTGTTTTTGATCATGCAAATGTGGCCGTGTTAGAAGGAGCAATAGAGATTGACGAAACATTGCAAGGAAATATTGTTGAAATTAAGGACGACTATATGGTTGGGCCATTAGTGGCTATTTATGAAACCGAAGGCTACCAGGAGCGCAAGCAGTGGTGGGAAGGCGTACTCCAAAATTCGCCCTATCAAGACCAACTTGCCATTGTAGATGACAAATTAACAGTGCACCAGCTCCTTGCCACTTTAGAAGAAAACCCTGAAGAAGAAGTGTGGCTTTGGATGGCACAAAATGCACATGATGTTAGTGGCTATTACTGGCTCATGACGCAGTTAAAAGAATATGCAGGTCGTATTCAAGTACTATACTTAAACAACCTTCCTTTTATTAATGAAAAGGGGCAAATATTTTATCCGGTATACCTGCACGAAATTCAGCCTAAAGAATTTTTAAAAGCCAAAAAATTAGCGCGTCCCATTACGCTTAGTGAATTTGAAGTAGATCCCGACGAGTGGAAAAAAATTGCCACCGAAGGTTCGATGGTGCGCTTTTTAGAAGGCGGAAAAAAATTGGTAGGCAAAGGGGAAGATTTTTTTGATAAAGAAATTTTATCTGGACTTACAGGTGATGCGGTTAAGTTAAACAAAGCGATACAAAATATATTAGCCAAGTTAAAAGTAAAAACAGGTGATGCTTTTATTGTACACAGGCTTAAATCGCTTGCTGTACTTGGTAAAGTAGAAATTATTGGCAATATCGAAAAGGGTTGGAAAGATTGGAGTGTTAAATTGGCAAACTAAAATTGGGTAGCAAAAAATGGCGAAAGAGAAACATCAATATATTGTAAGTGAAAATGAATCAGGCGTTCAGGGCCAATATAAAAATTGGTTTTTGGACTATGCTTCTTATGTAATATTGGAGCGTGCCGTTCCAGCCATCGAAGATGGATTAAAACCGGTACAGCGTAGGATTTTGCATTCTATGAAAGAAATGGATGATGGTCGTTTTAATAAAGTGGCCAACATTATTGGACAAAGTATGCAGTATCATCCGCACGGAGACGCGAGTATTGGGGATGCACTTGTGAACCTTGGACAAAAAGATTTATTGATTGATACACAGGGTAACTGGGGTGATGTAAGAACGGGTGATCAGGCTGCTGCTTCCCGTTATATTGAGGCACGTTTATCTAAGTTTGCGCTTGAAGTTGCCTTTAACCCTAAAACCACCACTTGGCAGTTAAGTTACGATGGACGTAAAAATGAGCCCGTAACGCTTCCGATGAAATTTCCTTTACTACTTGCACAAGGGGCAGATGGTATTGCGGTAGGTTTGTCTACTAAAATTTTACCCCACAACTTTTGCGAATTAATTGATGCCACCATCAAATATTTAAAAGGTAAAAAGTTTGAGATCTTCCCTGATTTTCAAACGGGTGGCATGATTGATGTATCTGGCTACAACGAAGGCAAGCGTGGTGGTAAAGTAAGGGTGCGTGCGCACATTGAAGAGCTGGACAAAAAAACGCTCGTTATCAAAGACGTGCCTTATGGTGTTACCACTACCCAGCTCATGGAAAGTATTACCAAAGCCAACGATCAGGGTAAAATAAAAATTAAAAAAGTAACGGATGTAACAGCTGCTGCTGTTGAAATTCATATTGATTTAGCACCTGGTATTTCTCCAGACATTACCATCGATGCGCTGTATGCATTTACAGATTGTGAAGTAAGTATTTCTCCTAATGCCTGCGTGGTCATTAACCATAAGCCGCACTTTATTGGTGTGCAGGAACTTTTAAAAGACGCCGCAGACAATACCAAAGAATTGCTTCGCAAAGAATTGGCTATTCGGTTAGCTGAGCTAGAAGACAAGTGGCATTACACCTCATTAGAAAAAATATTCTTTGAAGAAAAAATATACAAAGAGTTAGAACAAAAGCACGCTTCTTGGGATACTGTAATTGAAGCGATAGATAAAGCGTTTACACCGTTTAAGAAAAAACTAAAACGAGATATCGAAAGAGAAGACATTTTAAAATTAACGGAAAAGCCGGTGCGCCGTATTTACCGTTTAGACATCAATGATTTAATTGAACAAATTAGATCTATCGAAGAAGAAATCAAACAAGTTAAATTTGATTTAGAGCATTTGACAGAATATGCGGTTGCGTATTTTGAAAATCTCCTCAAAAAGTTTGGTAAAAATAAAGAACGTAAAACAGAAATCAAAGCTTTTGATACCATACAGGTAAAGCAAGTAGCGATCGCCAATACCAAGCTATATATCAATAGAGCAGAAGGTTTTATAGGCACCAGCCTTAAAAAAGATGAGCACTTATGTGACTGTTCGGACTATGATGATATTATTGCGTTTACCAAAGCTGGTACCATGAAAGTGGTAAAGGTTTCTGATAAAATATTTATTGGGAAAGACATTTTATACGCCGCAGTGTTTCAAAAAAATGATGAGCGTACCACCTACAATATGATTTATGTAGATGGTGCTTCAGGTGTTACCTATGCTAAACGTTTTAATGTAACAGGCGTGACACGTGATAAAGAATATGATTTAACAAAGGGTACTGATAAAACGCGCGTTCATTATTTTACGGCCAATTTAAATGGAGAAGCAGAAACACTTAAATTAATATTAAGTCCTAACTGTACCGCTCGTATTAAAGAACTTGATTTTTATTTTGAAGAAATTGAAATAAAAGGACGTTCAAGTATGGGTAATCAGGTTACCAAGTATCCTATTAAAACGGTTAAGTTTAAGGAAGCTGGTAAGAGTACACTAGCTGGTCGCAAACTTTGGTTTGACGATAAATTTGGAAGGTTAAACACCGAAGAAAAAGGTACATACCTAGGTAGTTTTGAAGACGAAAAACTAATTGTCATTACCAAAGACGGCACTTACGAATTAACAGACACGGAACTTGCTCAGCGTTTTGATCCTGAAAAAGTGATGCTTATTGAAAAGTTTGATCCTGAAAAAATTATCACAGCTGTCTATTTAGACAATGATAAAATGCAGTACAATGTAAAGCGTTTTAGAATTGAAACGACCACCCTCAAAACCGAGTTTTTATTTATAAAAGAAGGTAAAGGGAATAAGCTAGAAGCAGTAACAACTATACAAGAACCTATTTTGCAAGTACAAACAGGCAGGGGTACCCAGGTGCGTGCTGCTAAGTTTAAAATTGCCAAAATGGTGGATGTTACCGGTTGGAAGGCCGTAGGTTCTAAACTCACCGATTTTAGTAAAACCATTGAAATGCAGTGGGAATCGCGTCCTAGTGACCCAAATGCACAACCTGAGTTGTTTGGCTAAACTAACTTACTTTTGCACAAAGTAGAAGTATGGAGCCCGTATTAGTAGGTTGTTATAATGATTTGGTGGTAAACCGTAAGGTTGATTTTGGATTTTACCTAGATAATGGCGAAGAAGGTATTTTATTGCCCAAACGATTTGCGCCATCTACGCTCAAAATTGGCGATACCATTAAGGTGTTCGTTTACCACGATTCTGATAACAGACTTATTGCAACCACGCAGGTAGCAAATGCTTCGGTGGGTGAAATCGCGCTCTTAAAAGCGGTAGCCATTACAAGACAAGGGGCTTTTTTGGATTGGGGTTTAATGAAAGATTTATTTGTGCCTACTTCTAAACAATTAGGCGGTATGCGTGAAGGAGGTATGTACCTTGTTAAGTTGTACCTCGATGAAATGACAGGCAGGGTTGCAGCCACCGAAAAAATTGAACAGTTGTTAAGCAACGAAGTATTAACGGTTAAAGAATTAGACGTTGTGGATTTGATTGTATACCGTAAGTCGGAACTTGGGTATGTAATGATTGTAAACAACAAGCACACGGCTATTTTACACAGCAACGAAATTTTTAAGGATTTAAATATTGGTGACAAGCTTACAGGTTTTGTAAAAACTATTAAGCCAGAAAATAAATTGGATGTCGTGCTTGGTAAGCCCGGATTTGGAAGGGTAGAAGATGAGCAGGAAAAAATTCTTCGCTTGTTACAAGAAAATGATGGCTACCTCCCGTATCACGATAAATCGGACCCCGAAGAAATTTATAACTTTTTTGGCATGAGCAAAAAGTCATTTAAAATGACAACAGGCACATTATATAAGCAGCGTAAAATTGAGTTTACACAAACTGGTATTAAGTTAGTGGAACAATAATATTTACCCAACGCTAATCCCGATAATTTTTCCGATACCAAAAGTAATGGCTGCAGCCATGAGGCCAAAGAGTACTTGTCTGAATCCACTAAACCATACAGACTTTCCAGTGAATAATGTGATAGCCGCACCAATAAAAAATAAGCCAACTGTACTTGCTGCAATGCTTACCAGAACTGCTTTATAGCCCGTTACAAAAAAGAAAGGAAGGATTGGAATAATGGCCCCAATGGCAA
>JAOASV010000287.1 GCA_030158535.1 Sediminibacterium sp. | reverse complement strand
GTAAACGACATTAGCTGTGGCAATTTTGACAAAAACATGATTGATATAGTGGTTGCCAATCAGGCTGGATATATCGGGATGCACCAAACAGGTAGCCCAGCAACCCTGCATCAAATTGACATAAGGTCAGACATCATGCAGGATTTATTGGACTATTTTAATTTAAAAAAAACGGAGTTTGCTTCCAAAGGATTAACCAATTGGATCATTGATCCTGGATTTGGTTTTAGTAAAACAATCGAAGAGAATTTTACCATTGTAAAATCGCTGAATCAATTACAATCAATTGGACTTCCAATGCTTTTAGGGGTGTCTAGAAAATCTAGTATTTATAAAACATTAGGAGTCACTGCTGCAGATGCACTTAATGGCACAACAGTATTGAATACGGTTGGATTATTAGGTGGCGCAAATATATTAAGGGTACATGATGTACAAGAAGCCAAGGAAGCGATTGTTTTAATCAATCAATTACTTAAATAGACCATCTAGAGCGGAAAATAAAATTGTATTTTGAAACATCAATGCATAAAAAAAGGCCAAATATAATTTGGCCTTTTTTTCGTTCAGTATAAATTTTCTAGTTCAACTTATTTCTTTGTTACATCTTGAATTTCAAGATCAAACACTAAATTAGAATAAGGTTTGATTGCACCATTTGCTTGTGGGCCATAAGCCAACATAGCTGGAACATAAATAGTTCCTTTTCCACCTTTACCAAAATACTTCAATCCAATCTCCCAACCAGGGATGACTGAACCAGTACCGATATTTACATCAAATGGTTTTGCTGTAGGATCATTTGGTTTAATGTTGGTGTCAAAAGTTTCACCACCAATGGTGTACCCTTTATAGTATACACTTGCAATTTTAGTAGTATCTACTTTGTTTGCTGCATCACCCGCTTCTTTTAAAACAACAAATACACCTTCTGGAGATTCTACTGCTGTAATTTTATTCTTAGCTAAGTGCGCTTTGATTGCATCTACTTCTCTTTTCTTTTCAGTTTCAGTTTCTTTTTTATAATCTGCGTCTACTTTAGCAACGTCTGTGAATACATCTAGAATTTCTGCTTTACCTAAAACAATATCTTTAGTTTTAAAAATTTCGTTCAATTGTAATACACCCATTTTAGCAAGGGTGTCAATGCTTAATGAAAATTCGATCTTATCCCCTTTCTTACATTGCATCAAGATTTCAGTGAAAGTATATTTACCTAAACTAGCAGTATCCACTGGAAAATATACAGGGATTAAACCATAAGTAGAACTTAAAGTAGTATCCTTACTTTTCAATTTGTATTCAATGTTAA
>JAOASV010000286.1 GCA_030158535.1 Sediminibacterium sp. | reverse complement strand
ATCATCAATGATCCAAAATGCTCTACCCTGGGTAGCTACAATTAAGTCATTTTCTTTAATGGTTAAATCAGTGATAGGTGTTTCAGGTAAATTAAGTTGGAATTTTTTCCAATTGGCACCATCATCAAAAGAAATATACATACCAAACTCGGTACCTGCATATAATAAACCTGGGCGCTTATGGTCAGCGCGTAAGGCTCTTGTAAAATGCATGGGGTCTATTCCTACTGTAATTTTTTTCCAAGTTTTACCGTAGTCTTCTGTTTTAAAAATATACGGCGCATAATCATCCATTTTATATTTTGTTCCAACAAAATAAGCAGTACCTTTTTTAAATGGATCTGTTTCGATACAGTTCCACATCATTTGTTTGCCTGCTTCTACTGGTGTTACATTTTCCCAATTTTTACCACCGTCTTTACTTACATGAATAAGTCCATCATCACTACCTGTCCAGAGTAAATCTTTTTCTAAAACAGATTCTGCTGCTGCAAAAATGGTACAATAATATTCTACCGATGTATTGTCTTTTGTGATTGGACCACCGCTAGGACCTTGTTTAGATTTATCGTTGGTGGTTAAATCTGGGCTAATCATATCCCATGATTTTCCTTCATTTTCTGTGGCAAATAAATGGTTGCCCGCCGTGTATAATTTTTTAGGATTGTGCGGACTAAAAAATATAGGGAAGTTCCACTGGAAACGGTATTTTAATACGTCAGCCCCTGCTCCCATTGGATTATCAGGCCACACATTGATGGCTCTGTTTTCTCCGGTGCGGTGATCGAGTCTTGACAAATAACCACCATAGTTACCACCATAAACCACATCTGGATTTAAAGGATCTGCTACCACAAAACCACTCTCTGCTCCTGCTGTAGATTCCCAATCTTTATCGGTTATACCAGCACCAGAGGTTCTACTTTTTATACGGATGGTAGAATTATCTTGCTGTGCACCTAGTATGCGGTAAGGATATGAATTATCAGTACTCACTCTATAAATTTGAGCAGTAGGTTGATTGTTTTCGGTACTCCAATTATTACCGCCATCAAAACTTACTTGCGCACCACCATCATCTGCAACAATCATACGGCTTGGATTTTTTGGATCGATCCATAAATCGTGGTGATCACCATGTTGTGTATTAACACCAGAAAATGTTCTACCACCATCTGTGCTACGCATGAAATTTACATTGAGTGCGTACACTAAATTTTCGTTGGTTGGCGACACAAATACTTTACTATAATACCATGCGCGCTGGCGAATATTATTATCGCTACTGGTTAATGTCCAGGTGGCGCCAGCGTCATTACTTACAAACATACCACCAGCCGCATTTTCAATAATGGCATATAATTTATCGGTGTTAGAAGGGGCTACCGCCACGCCTACAATACCCCAAACGCCTTTAGGAAGGCCTTTGTTTTGAGAAATATTAACCCAGGTATCACCACCATCGGTGCTCTTGTATAAACCTGATCCTTCGCCACCACTTTCCATACTATGCGGGGTTCTTTGCACGCGCCACATACCTGCATAGAGTACAGATGGATTGCCTGGCTCCATTACTAAATCAGAACAACCAGTTTGGTTGTTTACAAATAGTGTTTGCTTCCATGTTTTACCGCCATCGGTAGTTTTGTATACACCACGCTCTGGATTAGGTCCAAATAAATGACCTACAACAGCAGCCCAAACGGTGTTTGGATCACGCGGATGCACTACAATTCTAATGATGTGTCGACCTTCTTTTAAACCAATATTGCTAAATGTTTTACCTCCATCGTTAGAGCGCCACATACCGCCCAAACCCTCTGCCACATTGCCTCTCATGGTATTCTCTCCTTCTCCTACATATAAAATGTTTTCGTCGGATGGCGCATTGGCAATGGCGCCAATATTGCCGCCTATTTTTTTATCACTCAAATTTTTCCAGTTGCTACCGCCGTCTACGGTTTTCCATAAACCACCACCTGTAGCACCAAAATAAAAAGTATTGTTGTTTACATAACTGCCTGCAACCGCAGCACTTCTACCACCTCTAAATGGGCCTACCAGTCTATATTTTACCTCCGAAAATAAAACAGAGTCAGGACTGAGCGCCGGCGCAGCCGGCGCGGTAGCAGCCGTTTTTTTTGCTTCTTTCTTTTGTGCAATTACTTGATGGGTTGCACTTACACTAAACAGCAAAATGGCCGCTAGTACAAAATGTAGTTTTTTCATATACGTTTAATTGGGTAAGTAATTTACTACTCATTTGTCTTACCAAAAAATTGAATTGAGAGACCCTTAAAACTTGGGCTTCTATTGTACCTTAGTGCCCTCATGAGCAGTACCCATACCTATAGTGTTACCGGTAATTTAGTAGACATCCCAAATAGGCATATCTATGGGGCTACCCTTTGGATAGAAGATGGCCATATTAAGCGCATAGAAGCCAGTAGCGAACCGGTTAACCCCTGTTTGCCCTATATCATGCCCGGCTTTATTGATAGCCATGTACATATCGAAAGTAGCATGCTCGTGCCTTCCGAATTTGCCAGGCTTGCCGTTCTGCACGGTACCATTGGAACCATTAGCGACCCCCACGAAATTGCCAATGTTTGTGGCGTTGCCGGTGTGGAGTTTATGATAGAAAATGGAAAGCAAACCCCGTTTCATTTTTTCTTTGGTGCACCAAGCTGTGTTCCTGCTACTATTTTTGAAACCGCTGGCGCCGAGGTCAATGAAAAAGAAGTGGACGATTTATTAGCGAGACCTGAAATTTATTATTTGTCTGAAATGATGAATTTTCCGGGAGTGCTAAATGAAGATCCTTCGGTTATGGCAAAAATACAATCGGCACAAAAACACAATAAGCCTGTTGATGGTCATGCACCCGGATTAAGAGGCGATGCTGCCAAAAAATATATTGCAGCAGGTATTAGTACCGATCACGAATGTTTTACCATCGAAGAAGCCCTAGAAAAATTAGACTACGGCATGCATATCTTAATTAGAGAAGGAAGTGCTGCTAAAAATTTTGAAGCACTCTATCCTTTAATTGATTCGCATACCAATCATATCATGTTATGTAGTGATGATAAACATCCGGATAGTTTAGCCGCGGGTCATATCAACACCATTTGCGCAAGAGCTGTTGCTAAAGGGCTTGATGTATTTAATGTGCTAAGAGCCGCGTGTATCAATCCTGTAGGGCATTACAAGCTACCAGTAGGTTTGTTAAACCCAGGCGATTTCGCTGATTTTATTTTGGTAAAGGACCTTACAAATTTTGAAGTACTCGGCACCTATATTAATGGCGAAATAGTGGCAGAAAATGGAATAACAAAAATTAATAGTGTTCCTACAAATGCGATCAACAATTTTGATTGCGAAAAAATTGAACCTACTGCACTTGCTGTTGCGGAAAATGAATACCCAAACAAAAACGGTATCATTCCGGTTATTGAAGCACTCGACGGACAACTGATCACCAATAAATTACTACTTACCGGAACGTTACACAATGGCAATTGGGTAACAGACACTACAAATGATATTTTAAAAATTGTGGTAGTGAACAGATACCATGCTGCTCCCATTGCAAAAGCATTTATTAAAAATTTTGGAATAACTTATGGCGCCATCGCATCAAGTGTAGCACACGATAGTCATAACATTGTTGCTGTGGGTGTAGATGACGAAAGTATCGCGGTAGCTATTAATTTGGTGATTGAAAAGGGAGGGGGTGTAAGTGTGGTAACTAGCGCAAACAATCATGCTACAAATTCAGTGTTACCCTTACCAGTTGCGGGCCTTATGAGTAGCGCAGATGGTTTTGAAGTAGCCGCTACATACACAGCCATTGATGAAAAGACAAAAGCCCTAGGATCAAAGCTGCAAGCACCTTTTATGACGCTTAGCTTTATGGCTTTACTCGTGATTCCTCATTTGAAACTGAGTGATAAGGGCCTATTTAATGGTGACGATTTTAATTTTGACATATTTTAAGCTTTCAAATACCTTTGAACCATGGTAGTAAATTTAAGTGCATCGCATAGTTTAGTAAGCAATTGGGTTTCAGAATTAAGAGACCGTAACGTACAAAACGACCGCATGCGTTTTAGAAGAAATCTAGAACGTATTGGTGAAGTTGCTGCTTACGAAATAAGCAAAGAGCTACCTTCTGTTGTAGTAAAAACAGAAACGCCACTAGGCATTCACGAAAGCAAAGTACTAGCACAGCAACCTGTACTTGCTACCATTTTAAGAGCGGGCCTTCCCATGCACAATGGACTACTCAATTATTTTGACAAAGCAGATAACTCTTTTATTTCGGCATACCGCAAACACCACCCAGATGGTAGTTTTGAAATTTGTTTAGAATACATGAGTTGTCCTTCACTTGATAACCGCATTATTATTATTGCAGACCCTATGCTTGCAACGGGCGCATCCATTATTAAAACAATCGAGCATATGAAAAGCGAAGGTAGCCCTGCAGCCTTTCATGTGGTGGTAGCCATTGCAAGTACTGTTGGTATTGCAGCTATCGAAAAAGCTTGTGGTACAAATGTTAAAATTTGGTGTGGCGATATTGACAATGAGCTTACTGCTAAGGGATATATAGTTCCTGGACTTGGTGATGCTGGCGATTTAGCATTTGGCACCAAAAGTCAGGCTTAATAACTAATTGTTTACGCTAACTTGCAGGTACATTGCGGTACGTAAGTTTCATATTAATACTTTGTTGTTTTATTTTTTCGCTACAAAAAAGTAGCGCACAGGATCCGCATTTTTCACAATTTTTTGCCTCCCCACTTACCATCAATCCAGCACTCACCGGAAAATTTGATGGCAACTACAGAATTGCATCCAACCACCGTAACCAGTGGCCAACCATCAATAACGCATTTATTACAACCACTGCTTCTTTTGATACCAAGCTACTCCAAAAAAGTTTGAATGAAAATGACAGTTGGGGTATTGGTTTTACAGGCTACTCTGACAACCATGCAAATGGTGCCATAAAATTTAATTACGCTAGTTTTTCTACAGCTTACCATAAAGGTGTAGATGAAGACAACAATACACAAATTGGTTTTGGCTTTCAAATAACACAGGCCAATATGCTTTTAAATACCAATCAAATTAAATTTGAAGACCAGTTAACCAGTGCTGGTTTTACAGGTATCACCAACGAGTTATTTACTGCGCCATCAATTACTTCTAATTATACAACCATAAATGCAGGTCTCTTACTCAACGGCACTATTGGTGAACAAAACAATTATTATTTTGGATTGAGCATGTACCATCTTAATAGACCTAGACAATCATTTTTAGGCGCCAATTATAGTGTTAGTCCACGTTTTACAGTGCATGGAGGTGGTTACTTTTATGTGGGCACAAGCGCAACGCTTCACGTAAGCGCCGTACACCAAACACAGGGTGGCGCTCAGGAAACCATGTTTGGAGGCGCACTGCAACTAAGCAGCGATCCAGAAAATGATAGAGCCGCTAGTATTTATATAGGCAGCTGGATGCGCTTAAATGACGCCATTGTGCCATATGTAGGAATTGAATTCAATGACTTTAGAATTGGTGCCACTTATGATATCAACAACAGCCGCTTAAAAACGGCTTCACAACAAATG
>JAOASV010000285.1 GCA_030158535.1 Sediminibacterium sp. | reverse complement strand
GCCTACTTTATTGCTACTAGCCCACTTGGTGGTAAATCCGTAAGCATTCGCATACGCATCGGCAAGTGTTAGCGTGCCGGCGCTATCGTAACTTGTAAGTAATGCTTTTTTGAGTAAGCTTTTGCTTTTTAATAATTCTAATACGTTATCGCCTTGTAACACGCCTGAGCCACCAGAAAGTCCACCAAGGTCTAATCCAAACTGTCCGGCAAGGGCAGAGGCAATACCACCGCCACTGCTTTTATTATCCTCTACTACAAAAGTGGTAGCTGCTGTGTACGTATCTTTTTTGATAAAAGCATAGCCTAGACCTATTAGTGCACCAAAGGTTCCCATAACAAGCATGATACCCCAGTGAGCCATCAAAAAAGTAATACGCTTTTTAATGCTCTCCATTAAATCGGATATAAAATAACTAGGTTCTTCTTGTTTATCTGATAATGCCATATAAATAAATTAACGCAGTACACTAATTAAACTAATGATCGCAGATAAAGATCCGGTAATTGCACTTAGCTCAATAATAGAAAGTCCTTTTTTGCCCGTATCTGTTTTTGTTGGAACAATTATTTTACTGCCCGGAACTATTTTTGGATAGTTTCTAAAAAATAAGAAGTGATTTATTTTTTTGCTAATACCGCTAGGGTACTCGACATAGGCTTTTTTTAAATTGCCTTTATCATTAATACCACCCGCCATAGAAATATAGTTTCTAAAACTAGTAGATTGGTAACTTAATATTTGCGGATTAAACACTTCGCCTTTTACTTCTACAAAAGGTTCTTGACGTGGAATATAAATACTATCGGAAGGGCGGAGTAAAAAAGAAGGGATACCATCTTTACTTTCTGATGGAGTACCTACGCGTAGGCCGTTTCTAAAAACTTGTACATCTTTAATAGATGCATACGGCGATACACCGCCTGCTTTTTGTAGCAGCTCTTGTAAAGTTTCATTTCTTTTTTCTAGCGCATACACACCAGCATATAAAACCTCACCTCCTAATTTTACCGCACCTAGGTTTTGGTAATTGAGTAACCTAGGTACAAAAATATAATCGAGTGGCTCTAGCGCATGCTTAGTACCCAACGTGTTTAAATTAGAATCTACCGCCACCACAGATATTTGCATGAGCTGGTTGGTAAGAGTATCGGCTCTATTTTTACTAAGGCGTGAAATTTCAACTTTATGGTTAGCGGCTTCGTTTGTAAAACCACCCGCCATCAGTAATACATCTTCTAATTGCATACCCCTGCGGTACGGATAAGTGCCCGGGTTTTTAACAGAACCGGCAAGGGTTACCGTTAATTTATTTTGAATCCCATCGGTACTAGCAATGGTAATGGTATCGTTTTTATAGAGTGCAATATCAGCGGTGCTACCGTTTACTATTTTTTGTACATCAAAAGAAAGTAAAGTAGGCTCGGTACCAGGGACATTTCTTTTAATGGTACCTCTGTTTAAAAAAGCATTTTCAATAACACCGTCTGCTTTTTTTAAGAGTGCAGCTACGCTTAAATTACTCGTAAGCTCGTAACTACCTGGCCTATATACAGCGCCCTCTAACACAACTCTATTGCTATAAATGTCTAAAATTTTATCTACAAAAACAGAGTCGCCATTTTTAGGAAGTATGGTTTCAAAATCATTAGCGGCCACATCTTTTAATGACATGGTTTTTACATCATACCTAGCAAGCTTTGCAACGTCTTTAATAGCAGCGGGTTTAAAGCCACCAGTATAGTTAATTGCGGTAGCTAGTGTTTCGTTTTCGAGTAATTCATAAATACCAGGCCTTACCACTTCGCCACTAAAAATAATGCGTTTGGTTACCGGTCTAAATCTAATAACGTCCTGGTCTTGTAGTCTTATATTTTTATCGAGTAAACCTTTTTGTAAAAAGCCGTAAAAATCGATACTATCAATAATTTTATTATTACGAATTAAATCAATTTTACGTAACGATCCATTAACGGTTGGTCCGTTAGATAAATACAAAATATTAAAAAAGCCTGCCTGTGCCGATAGTACATAATCGCCCGGAAACTCAGCCTCACCAGTTACGGTAATTCTGATAGATCTAATATTTGCTAGTGTCACACTTAACTTACTCGCCCCGCCTTTAAGTGCCGGATATATGCGAGCTAGTGCGCTTTTAATCTTGCTAGTAGCCTGTTCAAGTGTTAAGCCACTCAGTGGTATGTAACCTACATATTCCAAAAGTATTTTTCCTTCTGGACTAATGCCCGCACTCATTTCTTTAACATTGGCCCCCGTAACACTAATAGATAAAACGTCGCCAGTGCCCAATACATAATTTTGCGGCGTGGCTACTTTTACATTGGGTTGCAATATAGGATATGGGTTACTAAAATAATCGAACCCATAATAACGGCTTCTTTTTTTAAGCCTTGGAATTTCTTCTACCCATGTGCTGTCCTGCATAAATAGGGTAGAGTCCAGTATAAAATTTTTAGCCCCGCTATTGGTTGTTTTGGATATCCCTTGTATTCTTAATAAACGCTTTTTAAAACCGTTTACTTCTTTAGGGTCAAGTCCCATACGCACCAACTGGCTAATACCTTCAGATTCAGAAAGGCCACTGTTTTGACCTTGCATCCACATTTGCATGATTTGTTGGTCCGACATCTTATCTAATTTTAAATTAGGTAAGCCGGTATAGTTGCTTTGTGCCCCTGCACTAAAACTAAGTGCAACAACAAAAAAGGCAGCGATGCCAAATTGCAAAATAGGGCGTATGTTAAATGGATTCATCTTCAAATTTAAAATATAACAAATATACGGTTAAAGGCCATAGCTTACGCCTAGTGACCAGCTACTGCCAGTAGTGTTCCAATTGCTGTACCAGCCATTGAAAGTCAGGCCGTTAAGAAGTTCGTAATGGGCGTTGATATAAATTTCGTTACGGGCTTTAAATCCTCCCTCAAATAGCGCAGGTTGAGGCTGTTGCAGGTACTGATCTACAATAGTGCCATCTTCACCTTTTCTGATGGATTGATAGCGCACCATACACTTAAGCCTTGGGATGGGCGTGTACTTTAAAGAAAGTAAAAGCCTGTCGGCGTTACTACCCATCCAATCCCCTAAAAAATAACCATGGCTGGTATAAGTTTGCGCAGGAATGATGTTATTGTAAACAAATGGGTTAATGCGGGTGTACTCGGCATTAAAAGTTAAATAGGGTAAGCCAATATCTGTAACCGAACCACCCACCGTGTAACCAAGTTGATTTCTGCTCTTGGCTCTTACAAAAATGGTACTCATTCTTATTTCATCAATAAAAACGCTGGTGTAGAGGTGCGTGTTTTTAAGTTGATTTCTGCTACTAATATTTAAAAATATTTGTGCGTTAGAGCCTGCCTGTATATGAGAATTGTTAACAATGTTATCATACACTTTATAAAACATCACTGGAATTAAATAGCCTACATCGAGTCGGTCACTATAAACAACGGATTCGCCAATACTTATATCAAGCCCTTTCATGGCTTTAATTAAAACACTATGTGTTGATAAAAACTTTGGAATAAATACTTGACGCTCGCCACCAAATACGCTATTGTCTGTTCCATATGTTCTGGCACTATCAACAATTTTTGAATTTAACCAGGCGTGTGTGTTGTTAAAACGTAGCCAACTAAATGGGCTATAATCAAAACGTAAAAATGGAAAGTTGGGTGCTTTGTCGGATAAAACAATGCGGCCGTTTTCGCCATAGCCATACAGTAAATGATCTTGGCCAAAAGCAATGCTACCATTTTTAAAAGCGTAATTAATACTACCTCTAAATTCAGAAAAGTTTTGACTTTTAAATAAAGAAGTATCCTTTCTAATAATACCCGTGCCCGGAACGCCTTGCCTAGTAGTATCAAAGCCCTTGCCTTGTTCATTTACATCGCTAAAGAAAAACTGAAACCCAATGCGTTTACCCGCGGTTCCCCAAAAATGTAAACCAGTGCTCCTTGTTTGATAATTGATATTTTCACCCATCGTTACCGCACCTCTAATAACAGGGTCAATAAATAATTTGGTGTTTTTATTGGCGGTATAAAAACTACGCAATCTACCTACTTTATCTTTTGCAAAAAAGGTAGGACTCAGGTTTATGTTTTTGTCAGTAACGGCATTAAATTCTTGTTGGTAAAATGCAAGCTCCTTTTTTTCAGTTACAGTAAGCTTGCTACTTTTTAAAGCGATGGTATCTAAACAAGCGGCTAAATAGGTTTTGCTTAAAGGCCTAATATGATCTTCAAAATCTAAAAGACCTTTTTGCGCCATGCGCCCAATATAATTATATACTTCTGATCTATGGTTTTCATATACCTCTTGTGCACCAAGTTGTAAACTATAGCTGGCAATAAGTAGGCTTAATAGTAGAAGTTTATTTTTCATGATTTTTAATACGCGTTTTGATCGCCTCTCATTAAATTAATAATGGTTTGTAAAATAATTTGACAGTCTAACCAAAATGTCCAGCGGTGTATATAGTATAAATCAAAATTAACGCGTTTTTGCATAGAGCCAGGCGCTTTGGTTTCCCCTCTACAACCGTTAACCTGCGCCCACCCTGTAATACCTGGCGTTACAATATGGCGTAGCATGTAATTATCAATGGTATGCATAGAAGCCATATTAAGTGGCGTGGGGTGCGGGCGGGGTCCTACAACGCTCATATCGCCCATGAGAACGTTCCAAAACTGTGGGAGTTCGTCCATATTGGTTTTGCGCATAAAAGCACCAATGGCAGTAATGCGCGGATCATTTTTAGTAGCCTGGTTGTAATTGCCCTCTTCGTCAATATCGTTGGATGAAGACACCATGGTTCTAAATTTATAACAAGTAATTTTTTCGTTGTTAAGTCCCCATCTTTCCTGTTTAAAAATGGCCGGCCCTTTAGAGCTAAGTCTAATTAAAATAGAAATGATAGGAAGTAACCACCAACCAAGTAGAATAAAAAATAGGAGCGAAAAAATGATATCAAAACTGCGCTTTAAAATTTTATTTTCTGGTTTATCTAGTGGGAGTGCTCTAATATTAATTACCGGAAGTAGCCCAATATTATTTACTTGCACACTCGCGTCTACGTACTGTTGTAAATCAGGAACAATGCGCGCCTTTGTTTTATACATGTCACAAAGTGCTAGGCATGCTTTGATTTGCAGGGCCTCATTGGCAGGAAGCGTAATCATTACCTCGTCAATATTCCCTTCTTTTAAAATAGATTCTAAAGCGTCTAGTTTGCCCAGGTATTTGCTGCCATTAAGTTTGGTGGTGTTGTCATCTATAAAACCATAACATTTATAACCGTAATAGTAATAGCGGTTAATGGTTTCATAGAGTTCCATGGCGCTGGGTGTAACGCCCACAATTAAAACGTTTTCAAAAAAGTCGCCCTGAAAAATAGCAGCGTGTAATAATTTTCTGATAATATATTTTGCCACCGATTCGGTAACAAATAATACGCTTAAAAAAGTAACAAAAAAGAGTCCGCTAAAAGCTAGGTAGTCTCGTAAAAAAAATGCACTCGAGGTAATTAAAATGCCAAATAAAATAAGGGAGTAGAGTATAAAAACAATTTCTTCCGAAAATTTATTGGAGCGGCGCTCGGCGTATAGCCTCGAAAATGATCCGGCCACATACCAG
>JAOASV010000284.1 GCA_030158535.1 Sediminibacterium sp. | reverse complement strand
ATGTAACAGTGTATGTACCGCATTCTTATGCGATATCTGGGATTACGTATATCGTACCAAAAACAAATATTAAAATATTGGATAATGTATCTGCGTCCGATGCCATGAAATATACCGTTTCGGGTGGTGTAACAGATGTTCATGACGATAACATTATCACAGACCTTAATAAAAATGAAACTGCATAATTTTAATTCTGGCCCTTCTATACTACCGCCCGTTGTGATGCAAAAAGCAGCGGAAGCCATCATGGATTTTGAGGGCTCTGGTTTATCTATTTTAGAAATTGGACACCGCACTTCATTGTTTCAAGATGTAATGCAAGAAGCGGTACAATCTGTAAAATCACTCATGCAAATTGGTGATGATTATGATGTGTTGTTTTTGCATGGCGGCGCTACTACGCAGTTTATGCAAGTGCCCATGAATTTACTGGATACGCATGAAACAGCAGCCTATTGTGACAATGGTATTTGGGGCAATAAAGCCATTAAAGAAGCAGCGAATTTTGGAAATGTACAAGTTGTAACAGATAGTACTTCCAACAATCATACAAGTATAAACAAAGACTTTATAGTAGACCCTTCCGCTAAATATTTGCATTTTACTACCAATAATACGGTAGAAGGAACACAGTGGCATACCCTACCAAACACAAGCGCACCGCTTGTTGCAGACATGAGTAGCGATATTTTTTATGCACCTCGTAATTTCAATCAGTTTTCACTGATATATGCGGGAGCACAAAAAAATATGGGCGCTGCGGGTGTAAACATGGTGGTTGTAAAAAAAGAAATTCTCGGAAAAATTGCTAGAAAAATTCCGACAATCATGGATTATCAAAAACATATTGCGGCTGGTTCACTCATGAATACGCCACCCGTTTTTGCGATCTATGTAAGTTTATTAACGCTCCGTTGGATTATAGAAGAGGGGGGCTTACCAGAAATGCAAATCCGCAATACTGCGAAATCAAATTTATTATACGAAACCATTGATTCATTACCTGTTTTTGAAGCGCGTGTCGCCAAAGAAGATAGAAGCCTAATGAACGCCGTATTTTTTTTAAAAGACCAAAGTTTAGAAGAAAGTTTTTTAAGTCTTTGTAAAGAAGAGGGTATGGTAGGTGTTAAAGGATATAGGACCGTAGGGGGCGTACGTGTAAGCATGTACAACGCCATGCCATTATCTAGCGTTCAAATTTTTTGTGACTTAATGAAACATTTTGCTTCTAAACATGGTTAAAACTTTTTATAGAATTTTATTATTGATTGTTTTGGTTGCCTCATTTAACGCTGCGGCCACTGCACAGCAAACAGTTGTCACAGGAGTTGTTACAGATTTAAATAGTGGAGCACCCATACCTTATGCAACCATTGTATTTAAAGGTGGGCGAGGAACGGTAACAGACAGCGCAGGAAGGTACAAGCTCGTTGGTACCAATCAAATAGCGAGTATTAAAATTTCTTATGTTGGCTACAAAACGGTTACCAAAAATATTCAAATTGGTAAAACACAAGTGATAGACATTATTATGGAAGTGGATCCGCTGCTTTCTAATAACGTTACTGTTTCTACCAATAAACGTGCGCCATATAAAAACAAAAACAATCCAGCTGTTGATCTTATTAAAAGAGTGATTGCCAATAAGCCGCTCAATAAGCCTGATAGTTATGATTATATCCAGTACGACGAATATGATAAGGTAGAATTGTCGCTCAGTAAAATTCCTGAAAAAATTACCAATAGTAAACTGCTTAAAAAGTATCAGTTTTTACTAGACAATAAAGACACCCTAAAAATAGCAGGCAAAGCACTCATCCCTATTTATTTAGAAGAGCGTTTGTCTTCACATTATTTTCGAAAATCTCCAGAAAAAACAAAAGACATTGTAATTGCGCAAAAGCGCGTAAACTTTGGAGATTACGTAGACAACGATGGCGTGAGCACCTATTTAAATAGGCTTGTGATGGATATTAATATTTATGAAAATAATATTCCTTTATTCACCCACGAATTTTTAAGTCCCATTGCCGATGTGGCCCCTACATTTTACATGTATTATATTAGGGATACCATAACAGATGCTAACGGTTTGAAATTAGTGAAGCTTTATTTTACGCCACGTAATACCAACGACTTGTTGTTTAGAGGCACCATGTATATTACCCTTGATGGTAATTACGGTGTTCAAAAAATGACCATGTTTATTAGTAAAAATGCGAACGTAAATTTTGTTAGAGAATTAAATATTGATTTAGATTTTGAACAAGGTAACGATAGTAGATATCATTTGATAAAGAGCACTGCATTTACAGAAGCTGCTTTAACAAAAAATAGTAAAGGCGGAGTGTTTGGCGGGCGAACCGTTTCTTATAAAAATTACACCATCAATAAAGCGTTGCCGGATTCCATTTATACTGGACCTTCACTCGTTGTTAAAGCGGATGCAGCAAACTACAACGAATCATTTTGGAATGCTAGTAGGCATGATACTTTAACAAAGGCAGAATCTAAAGTATATAGTAATATTGATAGCCTCGAAAAAATGCCATCTTTTAGAAGAACGATGGCTGTTGTTACACTTTTGGTGGCGGGCTATACGGCCATTGGTCCAGTAGATATGGGACCTGCGGCCACTTTTTATAGTTTTAATCCAGTAGAAGGATTTAGACTTAGGCTCGGTGGACGTACCACGCCAAAATTAAGTAAGCGCATTTATTTTGAAGGGTATGGTGCATATGGTTTTAAAGATGAAAAATGGAAGTACTATGGTGGCGTTACATATTCCCTCAACAATCAATCTATCTATGCATTTCCAATGCATTTTGTGCGTGCGAGTTATCAAAAAGAAACCAAAATCCCCGGACAAGATTTAGAATTTGTATCGGAGGATAATATTTTACTTTCTTTTAAACGAGGACTCAACGACAAGTGGACCTACAATAAATATTTTAGAATAGACTACGTACATGAATTGCCTAGTAGATTATCATACACGATTGGTTTTAGAAACTGGAGACATGAAGCAGCGGGTGGACTTGTATATCAAACCGTAAAAAATGGTCAAACAGTAGTTGTTCCGGAGGTTAACACCTCAGAAATAACAGGACAAATTAGATGGGCGCCGCATGAGCAATTTTTTCAGGGCAAAGTTTACCGTATTGCCATGGTTAATAAATATCCCATACTTACCCTTAATTACACAGCTGGTTTAAAAGGCGTAATGGGGAGTAATTACAATTACCAAAAAGTGAGTTTCACTTTTGATAAGCGTTTTTATTTATCTCAACTTGGCTTTACGGACGTTAATTTTGAAGCAGGAACAATGTTTGGGAAAATTCCGTATCCGTTGTTAAGTATTCCGCGCGCCAACCAAACATACGCCTACCAATTAAACTCTTATAACCTCATGAACTTCCAAGAGTTTGTAAGTGACAGGTATGCGTCTTTATTTGTTGAACATTATTTTAACGGGTTAATATTTAACCGTATTCCTTTATTCAAAAAACTAAAACTGCGTGAGCAATTAGCGGCAAGGGTTATTTACGGAAGCTTACGAGATGAAAATGATCCTTCAAAAAATCCTGATCTCATTGCATTTCAAAATCTGAATGGAGCTGTAACAAGTTTTAGTCTCAATCAGGGGCCCTATTTTGAAGGTAGCGTAGGGATTGGAAATATATTTAAGTTTTTGCGCGTTGATCTTGTTAAAAGGTTTACCTATACCAACAACCCTTATATAACCAAGCTAGGGATTCGTACAAGATTTAGATTTGACTTTTAACACTGGGGAATATGCATGTTAGAATTGTATGGGTTTTAGTGCTGGGCTTATTGATGGGTGTAGTTGATAGCTATGCTAACACCGCGCTAGATTCTTTTCCTATACCAAAGCCCACCGCTAAACAACTCTTTTATTTACAAAGAACCACCAATAGCAATACCATCATTTGTGATCTTAATACGGATTCCAAAGGGCAGCTTATTAAAGACAACCCAGTACACGTGTATTGGATACGTTATGACGAAGGGGGAGAAAAAAAAGAATTAAGTTATATTCAAGAAACTTTTGCTTACGGAATTAAGCACGACTTACTCCCTAATGGTGTTTATAAACTTCATTTTGTTTCCTATAAGAAACAAGTCTTTTATTTAAAGCGTTCTCCAAAAGACAATCAATACAAAGTTTATTTTTTGCTCAACAATAAAGAATTTGTTTTACAAAAACTATTTGTAAAAATTGAAGGCGGATCTTTTTGGGTGCCCAATGTTATTTATATGGAGATTATTGGAAAAGACGAATATTCTGGCACGCCATTTTCATATAAATTCAAGCCTTAATTCATTAGAATTGCCGATATTTGAAGCATGGCAATCATTCAACCTTTTAAGGCTTTGCGACCGCAGCCTCAGCTAGCAAAACAAGTAGCTAGTCGTCCTTACGATGTATTAAATAGTGCAGAAGCTAAAAAAGAAGCAGCAGGTAATCCCACCTCTTTTTTGCACATTACAAAAAGCGAAATTGATCTGCCAGAATCGGTAGATATTCATGACGCACAAGTATATGAACAAGCAAAAGAAAATTTAGCAGCTTTTATTAAACGCGATGTAGTTTTTAGAGAATCTAAAGAGTGCTATTATATCTATCAATTAATCATGCATGGAAGGTCTCAAACCGGACTTGTATGTGTAAGTAGTGTGGATGATTATGAAAATGACATTATCAAAAAGCACGAGTTTACAAGACCTGAAAAAGAACTAGACCGCATCAATCATATCAAAACATCGGGCGCTCAAACAGGTAATGTGTTTTTAGCTTACCGCAATAATGTTGGGTTAGATACACTCATCGAAAACTGGAAAAAAACAAAAACAGCAGTGTATGATTTTGTGGCTGACGATGATATCCAGCATACCATTTGGGTGGTCAATGACGAGTCTATTATACAAGAAATCAGTTCGATATTTCAACATGAAATTCCATGTACCTATATCGCTGATGGACATCATAGAGCTGCATCTGCTGCAAAAGTGCGCGCTGCTTTAGGTGCCAATGCTGGTAAAAATGCGGATTACTTTTTAACCACTTTATTTCCTTCCAATCAGTTGTATATCATGGATTATAACCGTGTGGTAAAGGATTTAAATGGGTTAACACCCACAGCATTTTTAGAAGCCGTAGCAAAACAATTTGATGTTGAGCAGTTGTCTAAAGAGCCATTTAAGCCAGCAGCACTTCATGAAATAGGCATGTACTTAAACGGAAGTTGGTATAAGCTCACTGCTAAGCCTGGCAGTTTTACAGAAGATCCAATTGGTGTATTGGATGTTACTATTTTACAAAACAATATTTTGGATGCTATATTAGGTATCGCAGATCCACGTACCGATTCTCGTGTAGATTTTGTGGGAGGTATTAGAGGGCTTCAGGTTTTAGCGGATAGGGTAGACAATGGTCAATTTGCAGCTGCTTTTAGTTTGTATGCTGTAACCATCGACCAGTTATTTGCGATTGCGGATACAGGAAATGTAATGCCTCCAAAAAGTACTTGGTTTGAGCCTAAATTAAGAGATGGTTTGTTAACCCATCTTATTTACGAGTAGAATAAACACATGCCATGCATATGAAACGATTGTTTGATTGCCTCGATCATCAGCTAG
>JAOASV010000283.1 GCA_030158535.1 Sediminibacterium sp. | reverse complement strand
ATTTAGTGTGGTAAACAAATGATCAATCGTAGGTGCTGAAACTTTTTCTACAATGCGTGACCCTTTCATTAAAAAATAAGTTGGCGTAACACGTGCAGCGGTTTTAATAACGGTTGCATCAGATATTAATATATTGAAATTGCCAAAAAGTTGAGCAGCTCTGTCTGCTTCTGGTGTAACTAAAATAACCTCAATATTTTGTGCCTGTAATTTTTTATAGATTGTTTCAAAAGCATTTTTCCAACTTTCTGCTCCTTTCATTTCTTTTGCAAATACAAGTACATATGGTTGCTGATTTGCAAAAATGGCAGCCGTAGTGTCTGTACCAGATCTTGACATTAAACTAAAGTCAACAATTTTTGCTACAAGACCATTCCCTTTTTTAACCACAATATCTTTTCGATCAACATAAACATAAGTGCTGTCAAAATCGGTGGGGAAATTGGCCTGGTCAAAACGAACTTCTTTTCCGTTTTTGGTATAAATAAATTCGATAGACGTACTGTCCGGAACCGCGCCAGCGGGTACCTTCATTTGTTCTACAATATCATTGCCCTTTTTGTAAGGCAAACAATCTACTACTGGTAAATAGGCAAGTGCATACCACTGAAAAGCAGCGGTACCAAGGGTTACCGTATAGAGTACTATTTTTCCAAAAATGGCTTTATTGGCTTTGCCGGAATTGGTCACTAATAAAACAATAATGAGTACGCCTAATACAATGTCTTTGGTAAATGACATTGCTGGCGTTAGTGGTAAGCAATCACCAAAACAACCACAGGTTTTAATTTTACCTGAAAAGAGTGCATAGCCTGTTAGATAGGTGAAAAATAAAATGAGTATAAATAATAGCCAGGTAATTTTTTTGGTTTGCCAGTTTACAATGATGGCAATGCCAGCAAATACCTCTAGCACATTCATGCCTAATGATAAAAACAAACTCAAGGGGTTTAGAAAATCAAAACCCCATACTTCAAAAAACTCCTGCATTTTATAGCTTAATCCATGCGGATCATTGGCTTTTATAAGTCCAGAAAAGATAAACAACAATCCTACAAAAATTCGAATGGGTGTGTTTAATTTTTTCATGCTGGATGTTTTAGTGCTTTCCTTCGGAAATTAATATGAGTGCAAAAACAGAGTAATTTAAAATGTCTACATAGTTGGCGTCAATACCTTCACTAATGAGTGTTTTACCGTCGTTGCCTAAAAATTGTTTGATACGCATTAGTTTCATGAGTATCAGATCAGCAAAGCTTTCTTGACTCATGTCTCTCCATGCTTCACCATAAGCATGATTTTTATCAAGCAACGTTTGACGTGCAAAATC
>JAOASV010000282.1 GCA_030158535.1 Sediminibacterium sp. | reverse complement strand
TAAAAGCACAGCTCTTACAAGACAAGAATAAAGCAACTGCTTTATTACAAGGCGACTAATAATTACCGATGATTTAAGCAATCATTTTTACAGCCAATTCCTTTAATAAGCCCGCATCAGAAGTGCCAGTATCATGCACACCAATACTTCTTAAATTGTATTGATGTAGTAGTAATAATACTTTTTCTATGCCCTCATAATCGTAACGGCGGGCAGTAGCAATATACTCTTTTACAAAAAATGGATTTACCCCAAGTGCAGCCGCAGCAGACTGTTCGGTAATACTTGGTAAGCTATATAGCATAAATACTTTACTGAAATAATTATAAAGCGCAGGCAGTATCATTTGAATAGGCGCAGCCTTAGGGTTCGCCTCAAAATAATGAATGATTCGAATGGTTTTTGCAAGGTCTCTTTTACCTAGCGCATCTTGCAGTTCAAACACATTAAAATCTTTACTTACCCCAATGTATTTTTCAATATCGTCTTCTGTAATATTTTTTCGACCCGCTAAATTCACGGCTAATTTTTCAACTTCATTTTGAAGTCTACTCAAATCGTTACCAATATGATCCACGAGTAAATGCAGTGCTTTTGGCGCAATGGTTAGTTTATGTGAAGCCACCATTTGATTCACCCATTCAGGAAGTTGGCTATCATACATTTTTTTAGTAGATAGCATTTCACCTTTTGACTTTAGGGTTTTGGCTAATTTAGAACGGCCATCTACTTTTTTTTCTTTGTAGCTCACTACAAAAATGGTAGAAGCTAAAGGATTGTCAATATAAGATTCTAGCTTCTCGATATCGCGCATTTGCTGCGCTTCTTTTAAAATAACCACCTGCTTTTCGGCAAACATTGGATAACGCATGCAAGCATTCACCACAGACGACCAATCAGCGTCTTTGCCATAAAAAATAGACAAATTGAAACTAGCTTCTGCTTCTGGCAAAATTTTATGTTCTGCGTAATGGACCACTTGGTCTATAAAAAAAGGCTCGTCCCCTTCTAGCCAATAAATAGGCTTGAAGTTCCCTTTTTTCCAATCAGCAATGATTTTTTCGGCAGACATACTGCAAAGATGCTAGAAAATTGTATCAAAATGCTAAAACTAAGCTGGTTTCAAGCGATTTTATTTAATTTGCAGCAAAACAAATACATATGTCTACAAGTAACGGAAACAATAGTAACAATAAAGGAATTATTCTTTTTTTAGTGATAGCCCTAGTAGGTAGCTGGGCGTACTTTTTATACAGTAATAACCAGCACCAAGACACCGTTACCCTGATGGAAACTAAAATCCAGTTTGTGGATAGCAGCAGAGGCGCCATCCAAGAAGCTTACGATTTAGTAGCCGCTAAAGCCGATTCATTAACGCTTAATAATAGTCAACTACAAGGTGCACTTGCAGACAGAGGCAATGAAATTCAGCAACTAAAATCAAATATTAGTGCTATTATCAAAAATAAAAAAGCATCTGACGCCGATTTATCTTTAGCACGCCAAATGATACTAGAATTAAATGGTAAAGTTGAAGGATTGTTTGCTGAAATCGAAAAACTAAAAGGTGAAAACAAACAACTAACAGTTGCTAACGAGCAGTTAAATACCGAGAAGTCTCAACTGACTAACGACAAACAAAATTTAGAGCAAAACTTATCTGCTACTAAAAAAGAACTTGATGAAAAAGTAGATGTAGCATCTACCCTACACGCATCAAATATTGGAATTGCCGCGCTCAATGTAAAAAACAATGGCGCCGCAAAAGCAACTACTTCTGCAAAACGCGCTGATCTTATTCGTATCTCATTTACACTAGACCCTAACAGAATTGCAGCATCAGGCACCAAAGACATTTATGTATGTGTTACAGGACCTGATGGTAAAGCCATTTCAGAAGGCGCTTCTTTTAATACCAGAGAAGAAGGCAACAAATCATACACGAGCAAAGTGAGCGTGAATTATGAGCAAGGGAAAGCAAGTCAAGTAAGTTTTGACTGGAAACAAACTGCTGCTTTTCAAATGGGGAATTACAAAATTGAAATTTACAACAACGGATTTAAAATTGGAGAAGGGGTAACAAGCCTAAAAAAAGGTGGCTTGTTTTAATTGACCATGAAAAAATTTAGGTGGTCAGGCTTACTCGCTTTTATTGCCATACTATTTGTATGCGCTACTATATTTTATTCGACATATGTGGCTGGTAAAATCGCCAACACCGAAAGAAAATATGTGCGCGAATGGATAGAAGCACAACAAACCATTTTAAATAGCAAAGACAGTAGCAATTTAAATCTAGCCACGCAAATTAGTGCGGACAACGAAGACATCCCCATCATTGAAACCAATGAAAAAGGCGTCCCTACTGGCAATGCTCTAAACCTCGATACCGCAAGTATTGCATCCGATAGTTTATACCTTACAAAAACTTTGGAAGACTTTAAAAAATTTTGCAAAACACCCATTGTAGTAGTCGTATCTGATTCACCATACACTGCTAACCACTACTATTACGGCCCTAGCAAACTATTAAAAGAAGTAGAATGGTATCCATATATCCAACTCTTTATAGTAGGGCTATTTGTTTTTATTGCCGTAACCGCGGTTCGTACCAGGTATAAAAATGAGCAGGATAAATTATGGCTAGGCATGGCCAAAGAAACAGCGCATCAACTGGGCACACCGGTTTCTAGCCTTCAGGGTTGGATTGCCTTATTAAAAGAAAAAGAAACCAAAGATCCCATTGTTTTTGAAATTGAAAAAGACATTGAAAGACTAGAACTCATATCAGATCGATTTGGAAAAATTGGTAGCACACCACAACTAACGCGCAGCAATCCATTTACAGAAATTGAACGCATGGTTGCCTACATGAAACTTAGATCCAGTAAGCAGGTGGTTATCGAATGTCATTTACCACCAGCAGTTTTTGTGATGTTGTCGGCTCCTCTTTTTGACTGGGTATTAGAAAATCTTATTAAAAATGCGCTTGATGCTACGGATGGCGCTGGAACAATTTCTATTGCGGCTAACGTTCAAAACAATCAAGTGAGTATTTTGATTTCAGATACCGGAAAAGGCATGGATAGTGATACAGCTGGTCAAATATTTGAACCTGGCTTTACCACTAAAAAACGTGGATGGGGACTGGGCCTACCACTCAGTAAAAGAATTATGGAAACCTACCACCATGGTAAATTATTTATCAAACGCACAGAGCCCGGAAAAGGCACTAGCTTTTGTTTGCAACTACCCGTAGTAGATTAATTAAATTATTGTAACACAACCGCACTTAATGCAGGTAGTTGTAAGGTAAGTTCATACCAGTTATTTTGTGCATCTACGCAAACAGATGGTATAGCTGGGTTGTAGACCACGCCCGTTCCCCAAAAGTCTTGATGATCACTGTTAAATATTTCCTGCCAAACTGGTTTTCCTTGCACACTTATTTTCCAATCATGCCGCACAACCGGTGTGGCATTAATAATAACCACAATATCCCCAGCAGGATTTTTTCCTTTACGTTTAAATGCCATTACAGATTCTGATCTGTGCTGCAAATCTATCCATTCAAAACCAGCAGGATCAAATTGTAGTTCATACAAAGCAGGCTGCGAAGTGTATAACTCATTGAGCTTTTGCACACAGTATTTCATACCGCCATGGCTTGGATGTGCTAACAAATGCCAAGGAAGTTCTGTTTTATAATTCCACTCAGTGGTAACTGCAAATTCATTGCCCATAAACAAAAGCTTGGCACCAGGATGCATATACATATAGGTATACAGCAGCCTTAAATTGGCAAACTTTTGCCACTCGTCACCAGGCATTTTATAAATCATGGGGCTCTTGCCATGTACAACTTCGTCATGACTTAAAGGCAACATAAAATTTTCGTCATAGTAGTACATCATACTAAATGAAAATTTATCCTGCAGCCCAGAGCGCATGAGCGGATCTGCTTTAAAATAATCGAGCGTATCATGCATCCATCCCATCATCCATTTCATACCAAAGCCAAGCCCATCCATAGTTGTGGGCTTACTAATACCTGGCCAATCTGTAGCTTCTTCGGCAATGGTTTGTATATCCGGGAAATCACGATACAGTGTTTCATTTAAATCTTTGATAAAAGCAACTGCTTCTAAATTGCCATCACCTCCTAGTTCATTGGGCTCCCACTCTCCTTTTTTTCTGCTATAATCTAAACGAAGCATGGAGCTTACCGCGTCTACCCTTAACCCATCTATATGAAATTTGTCAATCCAAAAACGCGCGCTACTAATTAAAAAAGATTTTACTTCACCACGTTTGTAATTAAAGATATAGGAGTTCCAATCGGGATGAAAACCTTTACGCATATCGGCATATTCATAAGTATGCGATCCATCAAATAAATAAAGCCCATGGGCATCATACGGAAAATGTGATGGCACCCAATCTAAAATAACACCAATGCCTGCGTTATGAAAAGCATTTACAAATGCAGCAAAATCTTGCGGATTACCAAATCTGGATGTGGGTGCAAAAAATCCTGTACCCTGATAACCCCAACTGCCATCAAATGGGTGTTCCATAACAGGCATCAGCTCGATATGGGTAAATCCCATTTGTAACACATATGGTATAAGCCTTTCAGCTATTTGAGCGTATGTATTATAACTTCCTTCATCAGAAGGAAAAGGACGCATCCAACTTGCCAAGTGCATTTCATACACCGAAATAGGTGCGTCTAAAGCATTTTTGTTTTTACGGTGCTGCATCCAATGTTGATCAGACCAAGCGTAACCTGTTTGCCATGTAATGGACGCAGTATCTGGCCGTTTTTCGGCGTAATGCGCAAAGGGATCTGCCTTATTAAGCCTAGCCCCTTCAAAGCCATGAATATGATATTTGTAGAGCTCCCCCGCTTCTACACCCGGAATAAAACCTTCCCAGATACCCGACGAATCTGGTCTTACATGCAATGGATGCGATGCTAGATTCCATCCATTAAAATTACCCGTTACAAAAACAGCAGTAGCACTGGGCGCCCATACTGCAAAGTAAGTGCCCGCAACATTATTGATCTGCATTTGCTTATTGCCAAACAAATGGTACAACTGATAATGTGTACCCGCCTGAAAATTACGTACATCCGTCTCTGAAAATAAAGAGTATTCCCAAACAGATGCTGTTGTTTGCTGTAAAGAATTTTCAGTTGCCAATGTAGATGTTTGGTGTAAGGTACAACCTTTATTTACTTAATTCAATAATCCACATTTGCTTTGCCGGAATAGAAAACTTCGTACCTAACTGATAACCCGTTACCACTTCTTTTCCGCCCTTAAAACCATTTGTTAATTCGGCGTAATCAGAAAACTGAACGTCTTGTGCTTTATCATTACTATTTACCACACACATAATCGTTTGGTTGTCTGCCTTTCTGAAATAAACAAAATAGCCATCCTTAGGGACAAACATAGTTGTACTGCCCTTTGTAAGTGCAGGAGATCCTTTCCTGAAATTAGCCACTGTTTTTACAAAATTAAAGGCGTCATTTTCTTTTGCGTTTCTACCACCCGCTTCAAATTTATTTACAGCATCCCCCGGAAATCCACCCGGAAAATTTAAACGGACCATGGCGTCACTTGGGTTCATGAAATTTTTCATTAAAATTTCTGTGCCGTAATAAAGCTGTGGAATACCGCGTGTGGTATACAGCATACCAATACCCATTTTAAATTTATTATAG